>NZ_JAALDU010000167.1 GCF_014145015.1 Dietzia sp. E1
AGCGCCACCTTGGTCGACTGCTCGGCCACCTTCAGAAGGAACGGCGTCACATCGCGGTAGATGTGCTGCGTGATCGCCTCGGCGGAGGCGTCGCGGCCCAGCTCGGCCCGCGCGGCGACGATCTGCTCGAGCCGGTCGCGCCGGTGCTGCCCGAGGACCTGCGCGGCGCGGCCGGTGTTCTCGACGTCGGGCCCGTGGCCGGGGATGCCGATCACCCCATCGGCCCGCGCGGCGAGCAGGTCCATGCTGCCCAGGTAATCGCCGAGATCGCCGTCGGTCGAGTCGAGCACGGTCGAATCCCTGCCGAGGATCGTGTCACCGAGGACCACGCAGTCCGGCCGGGCGGTGAACCCGGCGCCCGCGGGCCGCACCTCGAGGCTGACCGAGTCGGCCGTGTGCCCCGGCGTGCCCACCACGGTGATGTCCAGTCCGGCGGCGTGGATCACCTCGTCGTCGTCCCCGTCCGTCACCAACGGTGCGGCGTCGCGACAGAACCGTTCCTCCACGGCCCGGACGGGGGCGGTGGTGAAGGCGCGCAGGTGATCGATGCCGTCGGTGTGGTCACCGTGGCGATGGGTGACGACGACGAGCTCGATCTCCCCCACGATCGCCGCGATCCGCTCGGCGTGCGCGCGGTCGTCGGGCCCCGGATCCACCACCACGCAGGTGGGCGACCCGGGGGCCCGCAGGACGACCGTGTTGGTCCCCTCGAAGGTCATCTCGGAGGGGTTGTCGCAGAGGATGACCCCGGCCAGGTCCGTGACGGGCCGGAGCGTCTCGTACGCCGGGAAGCTGATCGGGGTCAGTCCTGCGGACATGGCTAGACCTCGACCTCGACGACCAGCTCGACCTCGACGGGCGCGTCGAGCGGCAGCTCGGAGACGCCGACGGCCGAGCGGGCGTGGACGCCGGCGTCGCCGAAGAGCTCACCGAGGACGTCGGACGCACCGTTGACCACCGCGGGCTGCCCGTTGAAGCCGGGCGCCGAGGCGACGAAGCCGACGACCTTGACGATCTTCACCACGGCGTCGATGCCGACGAGCGCGTCGACGGCGGCCAGCGCGTTGAGTGCGCACGTGCGCGCCAGGTCGGCGGCCTGCTCGGGGGCGACCTCGGCCCCCACCTTGCCGGTGGCGGCCAGCGTGCCGTCGACCATGGGCAGCTGGCCCGAGGTGTAGACGAACGTGCCCGCCCGGACGGCGGGGACGTAGTTGGCGACCGGCGGGACGACCGTCGGCAGCTCCACGCCGAGCTGCTCGAGCTTGCGGCTCCAGTAGCCCCCGGACTCGGGCTCGGGCATCAGAGCCGTCGCTTCATGTAGGCGACATGCTGCTCGCCCGTCGGGCCGGGCAGCACGGAGACCAGCTCCCAGCCGTCGCTCCCCCACTGGTCGAGGATCTGCTTGGTGGCGTGCGTCAGCAGCGGCACGGTGACGTATTCGAACCGGTCTGTTCCGGTGGATTCGCTCATGGGCCCCACTCTAGGTAAGTGACGAGCGTCCCGCGCGCGGTGGTGTGAGCGCTTAGTGTGGGGGCCATGCCGTCCACTGAGAACCCAGGTACGCGGTCGACACGGGCGACCATCGCCGATGCGCTGTCCACCGGATGGTCGGACAGCTCCGAGCGGGCCGAGTTGCACTACGTGTCCGGGAAGGGCGGGACGGGCAAGACGACGGTCGCCACCTCGCTCGCGCTGGCCCTCGCCTCGACCGGCAAGCGCGTACTACTGGTGGAGGTCGAGGAGCGCCAGGGCATCGCCCGGACCTTCGACCGCGAACCGCTGCCCTACAGCGAGGAGCTCGTCGCGCGGGTGGACGGCGGCGGCAAGGTGTTCGCGCTGGCCATCGACATCGAGGCGGCGATGCTCGACTACCTCGACACCTTCTACCGCCTCGGCGTGGTGGGCAAGGTGATGAAGTCGGTGGGCGCCATCGAGTTCGCCACCACCATCGCGCCCGGCCTCAAGGACGTGTTGCTCACCGGCAAGATCTACGAGGTCGTCACGCGCGAGCACGCCAAGCGCGAGGTCGTCTACGACGCGGTGGTCGTGGACGCGCCGCCCACCGGCCGGATCGGCAAGTTCCTCGACGTCACCACCGCGATGGCCGACCTCGCCGGCGGGGGCGGACCCATCCGGCGCCAGGCCGAGGCCGTGTCCGAACTGGTGCACTCGCCGAGGACGGTCGTGCACCTGGTGACGCTGCTGGAGTCCCTGCCCGTGCAGGAGACGCTCGAGGCGATCGACGAGCTCAAGAGCCACGGCCTGCGTGTCGGCCAGGTGATCATCAACCGCGCCGAGACGCGGCACCTGGACGACGAGGCGCTCGGGCGGATCGCCGAGGAGGACATCGACGCCGAGGCGGTGCGCGCGGGCCTCTCCGAGACCGGGGTGGAGGTCGACGACGAGGGCTTCGAGGGGCTGCTGGTGCAGGCCATCGAGCACGCCCGCGTCGCCCGCGGGCAGCTCCGGGCGGGCGAGACGCTGACGTCGGCCGCCTGCCCCACCCTCGTCCTGCCGGCCCTGCCCCACGGGGTGGAGGTCGCCGACCTGTACGACCTCGCCTCCGCCCTCGTCGACCAGGGAGTGCACTGACATGACACGTCGTCTCGACATCACGGCCATGCTCACCGACCCCGCCACCCGAGTGGTGGTGTGCACCGGCGCCGGCGGCGTGGGCAAGACCACCACCGCCGCGGCGGTCGCGCTGCGGGCCGCCGAACTCGGCCGTGACACGGTCGTGCTGACGATCGACCCGGCCCGCCGCCTCGCGCAGGCCCTCGGGATCGACGAGCTCTCCAACGAGCCCGCGCCCGTCCGGCTGGGACCGGACACACCCGCCGACGCCGGGTCGCTGCACGCGATGATGCTCGACATGCGGCGTACGTTCGACGAGCTCGTCGTGGCCAATACCTCCGAGGAGAACGCACGCGCCATCCTCGACAACCGCTTCTACAAGACCATGGTCACCTCGTTCGCGGGGACCCAGGAGTACATGGCCATGGAGAAGCTCGGGCAGCTGCTCGACGACTCGGCGTGGGACCTCGTCGTCGTCGACACCCCTCCCTCGCGCAACGCCCTGGACTTCCTCGACGCCCCGCGCCGCCTCGGCGCGTTCCTCGACAGCCGGCTCATGCGCCTGCTCTCGACCCCCGGGCGCGGGGTGGGGCGCCTCGTCTCCGGTGCGATGAGCACCGCCATGCGCGGGGTGTCGGCCGTGGTGGGCTCGTCGATGCTCAAGGACGCCTCCGAGGTCGTGGTGGCGCTGGACTCCACGTTCGGCGGCTTCACCACGCGCGCGGCCCGCACCCAGGCGATCCTGCGCCGCAAGGGCACCGAGTTCCTCGTGGTGTCCTCCGCGGAGCGCCCCGCACTGCGCGAGGCCGCCTACTTCGCCGAGCGGCTGGCGGAGGAGCGGATGCCGCTGGCGGGCGTCGTGGTGAACCGGACCCACCCGCGGCTGACCGACCTGAGCGCCGAGCAGGCCTGCGCGGCCGCCGACCGGCTGAGCGGCCGGAACGCGGAGGCCGAGGCGGTCCTCCGTATCCACGCCGACCGGGCCGGCACCGCCAAGCAGGAGCTTCGGCTGCTCGAGTCGTTCACCGACACGCATCCGGACGTGCGGATCGTCGGCGTGCCGTCGCTGCCGTTCGAGATCTCCAACCTCGAGGCGCTGCGGTCGGTGGGCGACCAGCTCTGCGGCTGAGTCGGGGCCGGCTCCACACCGGAGCGGACCGATCGGCTCGGGCCGGGAAACGCGAACGCGGCCCGCGTCGGACGTCGCGGGCCGCGTCGGGAAGACGGTCGGGGTCTGACGGGCGGCGACGCGAGGGGGCGTCGACGCCCGGGGCTGAGCTGACTCAGTAGGCGGCGGAATGCCGCTCGATCTGCTGGGCGAAGAAATCGGCCCAGGACCGCACCTCGGGATGCTGCTTGAGCAGGGCCCGCCGCTGACGCTCGGTCATCCCGCCCCACACGCCGAACTCGACGCGGTTGTCCAGCGCGTCCGCGCGGCACTGCAGGAGTACCGGGCAGTGGCGGCAGATGGAGGCGGCCTTGCGCTGGGCGGCACCACGGACGAAGAGCTCGTCGGGGTCGATGTCCTTGCAGCGGGCCTGGGCGACCCATTCCTGGCGCCCCTCGCCGATGATGACCTCCTCGGAGCCGAGGGGATTGCTTGAGCCGGGGCGGACCCCGTTACCGGAGGAGCGGGTGGTCCCGGGGAGGGTAGCCGTCATCGAAAAACCCCTAGTCTGTGTGAAGGCGTGGGCGGGTTCACCGCACACGCCTCCGGCCTTCTGAGCCCGCCCGGCGCGGCGGGCTCACTGTGTACGCGGTGCGCCCGCACCGGGGCCGGAGGAGATCGACCCCATTTCGGTCCGGAACGTCCCGCGTTCCCCCATATTGTTACCGCAGTCACACAACAGAAGTAAAGAGTTGACACCCGAACCCCGCTCACGGGGTGGTCCGGCGGTGTCTGTCACGTACTCTGGGCGCGTGTCGGCTATGAGTTCGCTGGGAAAGCTGGTCGCGACCTGTGTGGCGGCCGGGGTGGTGGCGGCGGGCTCGCTGTTCCCCATCGCGGGCGCAGCCGGTCTCGCGTCCAACAAGATGGCCGACTCCCTGGCCGGGACGTCCGCCGATCTCATCAAGGGCGATCTGCCGTCGATCTCGACGGTCACCGACGCGGGCGGGCAGCCCATCGCGTGGCTCTACGACCAGCAGCGTGTGCTCGTGCCCAGCGAGGAGATCTCGCCGCAGATGAAGCTCGCGATCATCGCGATCGAGGACCGACGCTTCGCGGACCACAACGGCGTCGACTGGCGGGGCACCATCCGCGCGGCACTGACCAACGCCACCTCCGGCGAGGTCGAGCAGGGCGCGTCGACCATCGACCAGCAGCTGGTGAAGAACTACCAGTTCCTCGTCTCCGCCGAGAACGACGCGGAGCGTCGTGCCGCCGTGGAGACCACCCCCGCCCGCAAGATCAAAGAGATCCGGATGGCGCTCACCCTCGACGGGGAGCTGAGCAAGGACGAGATCCTCACCAAGTACCTCAATCTGGTCTCGTTCGGCAACGGGGCGTTCGGCGTCCAGACGGCCGCCCAGACGTACTTCGGCGTCGACGCCGCGGATCTGACGGTCCCGCAGGCGGCGATGCTCGCGGGCATGGTGCAGTCCACCAGCCGCTTCAACCCGTTCACCAACCCCGAGGACACCAAGCAGCGCCGCGACACGGTGATCGACACGATGGTCCAGACCGGGGCGATCACCCCCGCCGAGGGCGAGCAGTACATGGCCGAACCCCTCGGGGTGCTCGAGCGGCCCAACTCCCTCCCGCGCGGGTGCATCACCGCGGGCGACAGCGGGTTCTTCTGCGACTACGTGCTGCAGTACCTCGACGAGAACGGTCTCAGCCGGGAGATGGTCGAGCAGGGCGGCTACACGATCCGCACCACCCTGGACACGACCGTGCAGGACAACGTCCAGCGCGCCGTCGACACCTACGGCAACCCCACCGCACAGGGCGTGGCCGAGGTGATGAGCGTCGTCCGCCCCGGTAAGGACTCCCACAAGGTCGTCGCGATGGCCTCCAGCCGGCAGTACGGGCTCGAACTGGGCGACAGCCAGACCGTCCAGCCGCAGCCGTTCTCGCTGGTCGGCGACGGTGCGGGCTCGGTGTTCAAGATCTTCACCGTGGCCGCCGCCATGGAGAAGGGCATGGGCACCAACACCTCCCTGCCGGTGCCGCGCCGCGTCCAGGTGGCGGGCCTCGGTTCCGGCGGCGCCGCGGGCTGCCCGGCCGGTCAGTACTGCGTGGAGAACGCCGGCTCGTATCCGGCGTCCCTGCGGGTGCCCGACGCCCTGGCCCAGTCCCCCAACACCACGTTCGTCAACCTCATCAAGGACGTCGGCGTGGCCCCGACCGTCGACATGGCCGTCCGGCTGGGCATGCGCTCCTACGACCGCAAGGGGACCGCGGCCGGAGGCGACTCGATCAGCGGGTTCATCAAGAAGAACAACCTCGGGTCGTTCACCCTCGGGCCCACCGCCGTCAACGCGCTGGAACTGTCCAACGTCGGTGCCACCCTCGCGTCCGGCGGCGTGTGGTGCCCTCCCAGCCCCATCGAGTCGATCACCGACCGGACCGGGAAGCCCGTCGAGCTGAACGAGCCGCAGTGTGAGCAGGTGGTCGAGGAAGGGCTCGCGAACACCCTCGCCGTCGCCATGTCCAAGGACTCCGTCGGCGCCGGCACCGCCGCGGGTGCCGCGGCGGGCGCGGGCTGGAACCGCCCCATGTCCGGCAAGACCGGTACCACCGAGGCCAACCGCTCGTCGGCGTTCCTCGGCTTCACGAACAACTACGCCGCGGCCGTCTACGCCTTCAACGACGGCACCACCACCACCGAGCTGTGCACGAGCCCGCTGCGCCAGTGCTCCTACGGCAACCTCTTCGGTGGACTCGAGCCGGCGCAGACCTGGTTCTCGGCCTTCTCCCCCATCGCGGACGTCTACGGCCCGGTCCAGCTGCCCGCGCCCGACCCCGCCTATGAGGCCGGGACCAGCGGCGAGGGCACCCCGGACGTGGAGGGCATGAGCCAGTCCGCCGCCACGTCCCTGCTCACCAACGCGGGCTTCACCGTCAACACCCAGTTCGTCTCCGGCACCGGCCGTCCCTACGGCACGGTTATTGGCCTCGACGGCGGCACCGGCATCCCCGGCTCCCAGGTGACCCTGCGCGTGTCCGACGGGTCGGGCGGGGGCGGCGGGACATCCGGTGCCTCGGGGCAGGGCGCCTCCGGGCCCGGCGCCGCGGTCGGCGACCAGCCCCTCGTCCTCAACGTGCCCGGCCTGGCGCCGATCACCATCTCGCCGCCGCGGTAGTCGCGCCGCACGCGG
>NZ_JAALDU010000168.1 GCF_014145015.1 Dietzia sp. E1
CGTGCTGGTGGACTCGGGGCTCGGTGCGGAGAACCACCGCCGCCGCCCTAGCGGGAAGTGGACCGTCACCACCGAGCTGCGCCTGGATCTCATCGGCGCGCCGCGCGAGGGGTCGACCGGCCTGGGGATCCGCGCGAACCACCTGGGGCACGACGGTCACTGCCTCACCACGCGCGGTGAGGTCGTCGACGACGACGGCGAGGTGATCGCCTCGGGACTGGTCAAGACCATGGAGTTCGCGGCGGGCGTGGACGCGGAGGGCTACGACGACGAGCCGCCGTGGCCGTCTGCGCTCGAGCCGGGGACGCTGGCCGAGGTGCTGTGTCTGACGTTGAGCGAGCGGGGCGACGGGGACGGCGGCCGCGTGGTGGAGGGCGTCATCGCGCCGGAGCCGACGCTCGCCAACCCCCTGGGCAATCTGCACGGGGGCGTGTTCGCGGCGGCCGCGGAGGTCGTCGGCGCCGCGGTCTTCTCGCACGAGCGCGACGTCAGCTCCTCCTCGCTGGACGTGCGGTACGTGCGGCAGATCCCGCTGGTGCAGCCGGTGACGGTCCGCGCCGAGGTGCTGCACGACGGTCGGAGCTGGGGGATCTCGCAGGTCACGACGCGGGACGAGCGGGGCCGGGTGTGCGCGGTGGCGACGGTCACGGTCTACGGCCGCCGGTAAGTCGTTGTCACGTCACTCACGTAGTATGGACGGGTAAGAATCAGTCCGTACGACGAGAGGGGACGCATGAAGATCGGCATCATCCTGGGCAGCATCCGCGAGGAGCGGACCGGCAAGTCCGTGGCCGAGTGGGTCGCGCAGCAGGCCCGCGACCGGCAGGACGCGACCTATGAGCTCGTCGATCTCAAGTCCTTCGACATCCCCCTGCTGACCTCGGCCACCGTGCCGGGCGCGGCGAACAAGCAGTACGAGGACGAGCGGGTCCAGCGCTGGAGCTCGGCCATCGACTCCTACGACGCCTTCGTCTTTGTGACCCCCGAGTACAACCACAGCGTCCCCGGCGGTCTGAAGAACGCCTTCGACTCGCTCGGGAACGAGTGGGCCGACAAGCCCGTCGCGTTCGTCTCCTACGGTGCCGAGGGTGGTGTGCGCGCGGTCGAGCACTGGCGGCAGATAGTGGCCAACTTCCGCATGTTCGGCGTGCGTCAGCAGATCTCGCTGAGCCTGTTCACCGAGTTCGGCCCCGAGGGCGTCCGGCCCGCGGAGCGGCGCACCGAGGAGATCGCGACCCTGTTCGACCAGCTCGAGGAGGCCACGCGGCGATTCGCGCTGGTGGACGCGGGCGCCTGAGCGATCCCGCGCTGATGCAGACACCGCGGCCCGCCCCCTGAGAGATACGGGGGCGGGCC
>NZ_JAALDU010000016.1 GCF_014145015.1 Dietzia sp. E1
GACACGCACGATCGCACCATGCGAGCGGTCGGGGTCGGCCAAGGCTTCCAACGCCATTCGTGTGGCTCGTTCACGAAGCTCGTCTGGGTACTTGCGAGGTGCTCCCATGGTTCCAATGATCCCTTCCCGGGTAATTGATGTCTCCATCAAACCCGGGGCGATTCAAACAGAAGGGTGATCAACCATCCCGGCTTGAGCATGCGAGAGAACCGGTTTACCTGCCAAACAGTAATCGTGCCGGCTGTCCGATCACCCTGCGCATCACCACGGCGACGGGAGCCGGCTGCACGGGCCTGTCGGAAAACTGGGCTGACCGGGGGGCGCGCACCTCATTTACGACCTGTCCGGTGCCCTGGTGGTCCGTGATCAGCGTCGTCAGGTTTTCGACCTCCCGCCGATCGAACATGCTCGCCATCGAGCACCGCGCCCAGCGGCGCGCATGTTCATGCGGAGTAGTGACTACCGCTGCGTTCCCGGCCGAGGCCAGAGCCCCGGTGTGTTACGGGCCCGGCGTGGCTGCGCTGGGCGCCTACCTACTGGGCCGCCAGCACCTTCCGGTTGACCGGCGTTCCGCAGAATTCGGTGGTTCTGAAGCCATTCCGGGGTGTTCGCAACGCTGTGCCCTGCACGGGCATGTTGAGGTCTAGCAATTCGTGTCGACTCTGCCCGTGTCACCTAACCCCCCAAGCAGAAACGCGGGACTCATGACCGAATGGGACACTTGAAGAGCGCCCTGGAGTCTCGCCCCCAGCAGCGTCCGGGACCGTAGCCTGATTAGGCGTCGTTGGAGCCGATGACTGCTCGCAGAGCAACGGGCGTGCCAGCCTAGCTGCAATCAGATACCGACCTAGGAGATCAGCAATGATCGCATTGACCACGTGGACGGGCGGCATCCTCACCGCCACCGGACTCATCGCCTACTTCACCACCGGGATGGAGAGTGCCACCTCGCTGATACCGGCGTTTATCGGTGTGCTGCTGCTCATCGCGGCGTTCATCGCGAGCCGCGTCCCGAACGCCAGCCGAGGGGTGATGATCGCAGCGCTCGTCATCGCCGTGCTCGGGGCACTGGGATCTCTCATGCCGCTTGCCGACCTCGGCGCGTTGTTCGCCGGAGATGCAGAGCGGCCTGCTGCGGTAATCGTCAGCGGGATCATGCTGATCGTGCTCGTCGTGTACTTCGTGGCGGGCCTTCGTCAGATCCTGACCACTCGCGAAACGGGGCCAAAAGCAAATTGACAAAGACCCCGGCCTTTCGCGGTGGGGTGAACATCGGGAGGAAGATTCCCGCGGATCGTGAATCGGGGCGCTCGCCTCGCACCGCGGCTGACGCGGGTTGCCGGGGTCGAGAGCGTTCAGGACGTAGTCGGGGGCGCGGGGATCGGCCACGGCAACGTGCTCGGAGAGGTTCTGCTCGCAGCCGTCCTGGACCACCACGTTGGTCGCCATCGAACCGGGGGCCAGGCCCGACGTGTACGGCAGGACGACCTCGACGTACCGGGTAGCCCGTTGAGGTACCGCACGCCCGGCGCGTACGGAGTCCCGTCGGCCCACAACTCCTGCAGCACGAGCGAGCCCGGCAGCATCTGCGTGAGGAGCACCGCAACCAACTCGACGCCGCCGGTGGAGGCGGTAAGCATCTGGTCCGGTCACCGGCCTGCTGATCGAATCCCGTACGACTCAGCTCAATGACCGCGATATCAAGACGGTCCGCGGAACCCCGGTTTTCGCTCCCAGCCGGGACACGCTTCCACGTCGCGCACGCGGCCGGAAACCAGGAACCACTCCTGCCAGCGTTCCGGAGAATTCTCCGGTTCTGGAGTCATTTCGGAGTGGGCGCAACGCCGTGACCTGCAGGGGCTTGTTTGAGATCTAGTAAGTCGGGGATTCCCCGAAGAAATGCACTACCGCGCGGGGTTGCAACGCCGGCCCGGAAATTGGCGAACACCAGCACGCGCTCCCCCGCGGGGAGGCGGTCGGCACGCCCGAAGTGGACGGTGCTAGACGAGGACTCCTTGGGCCGCGAGCCACGGCACCGGGTCGACCCACTGACCGGCGGCGGTCTGTACGCGAAAGTGCAGGTGGGGGCCGGTGGAGTCTCCGCGGTTGCCGACGGTTCCGATCACTTCACCGGCGTTGACCCGCTGGCCGACGCTGACGTAGTTCTGGTCGTTGTGGCCATATTCCAGCAGTTCGCCGTCATCTGTGCGGATGCGGATCCAGATGCCGTACCCGGCGGCGGGGCCAGCGGCTTCGACAACGCCGCTCTTGGCGGCGTAGAGCGGCGTACCAATGGGCGCTCCAAAGTCGGTGCCGTTATGGAAGCTGCCCCAACGCGAGCCGAACCCCGAGGTGATCGCGCCCGCGGTAGGGGCATGCGCACCACCGATCTGCGGGCTACCGGCGCTGTCGCCGAGGGAACCGAGCCCGAGCCCGGCGGCGTACTGCCGGACCTCACTTGGGGCCACGCCGAACTGGTCCCCAATCCTTTGGATCTCGGCGGGGTCGATGCCGAACTGCTCGGCCGCGGCCTGGATCGCCTCGACGACCTGGGCATGATTGATCGCGACGGGTTGAGCGGCGGCGGCTGGCGCGAAAGCCAGACCAAGGCCGCCCGAGAGGGCTACGCCGACGACGGCGCTACCAACAAACCGCGACACCGTCGCGGTTTCGCTGGCCACACGATGGCGGCCGCCGGCCAAAGTCGCGCTGCGCACGCCCAAACGCTCGGTGAGCTCTGCGACGGTCACGGTCCGGGTGGAGTCGATCATGGGGCTGTCTCCATCGTTCGGGGTGATGTGTTCCCGCGACGTCTATGCGATGCGGGTGACCGATTTCGTCGGCAACACGACCCAATATAACAACTCGGTATCGATCGTGTCACCCCTCAGCGCGTAATTCGTGATCATCGCCAGCCCCAGTGCGCCCAGATCGACTCCCGGTCGAGGAGAAGTCGTCTCCACCTCGGAAGCTCAGCCAGCGCCTAACCCTGGCGGAGCTGTCACCTCACTGGTCCTCTCTGTGACGGTCGTCTCGGCCGTGCATCTGCCTTGCGACCCGGTTGGTCAGCCACTACCTTTAACCGGGGTCAGGTCACGAAACGATTACGGTTAGACGACGACGGGATTCGGTAGCAGTGGAGAAGCGAGCAGGACCGAAGCACGCCTCTCAGTCGACCAGCCCCCCGCGGCGCCGCCGCGGAGCCCATCGCCGGGTTTCACCGAACAACCACCGCAGTATCGCCGCGGTCGTGGCCCTGGCCGCGGGTGCCTCTATTGCGGCAGCGGCTCCCGTCAGTGATCAGCGGATCGTTCTTCTCGCGACCGACGAGCCCCCGGCCGGTAGCACCGATGACGCACACTCCAAAGATGCCCAAGCCGCGACCCCCTCGGCTCCGCTCCCCCTCACCTCCGATGACGCGAACGTGTCAGGCGAGCCGGGACCCACCGCCGCGGGTTTCGTCGGCAGTCTGCAGAGGGGCACCGAACTCAGCTACGAGCGTGAGCTTGCCGAGGAGCAGGCGCGGCGTCCCATTGTGGCCCTCCCGGCAGTGGGCATCTCAACGTCCTCCTTCGGCCCCCGATGGGGCACGTCCCATTCGGGTCTCGATGTCGCCAACGCCATCGGCACGCCGCTGTTCGCCGCGACCGATGGAATCGTCATCGATTCAGGCCCGGCCTCCGGTTTCGGCATCTGGATTCGGATCATGTCGCCGGACGGCTTCATGACCGTCTACGGCCACAATGAGAGCAATACAGTTCAGGTCGGTGACACTGTCGTCGCTGGTCAGCAAATCGGCGTGATGGGCAACCGCGGCTTCTCCACCGGCCCACACGTGCACTTCGAGGTATGGGCCGACGGCGGCTCGCGGGCTGTCGATCCGTCGGCATGGCTGGCAGAACGGGGCATCATGGTCAACTCGGGGTCAAGCAGCAGCGCCCTATGACGCCGGAACTCTGACGGCGCAGGCTGGCCGACAAGGCCCTGGCTCCCCCACACTGGGCTTCTAACTGTGACGAACAACTGACAAGACGACGCCCACCGGCACACTCACTGCGAGGCTGGCAATGACAATCCGGTAGAGCACGAGATACCACGTACGCGGGCGCGCGTGACGCACAGTGGCCAGGAACAACGTGAGCGATATCAGCAACAGCACACCGCCCGCGGCCACCACGATCACGGAGCCGGTCAGGGTGCCACCGAGTACCGCACTGTTGGCCAAGTTGTAGGCGAGAAGCTGGACAACACGCAGGCGACCGAACAGTGTGCCGCCAGTAAGCAGTGCCTGTCCGACGCCCAGCCCTACCTGGGCCACCCCCGCAACTAGCACCAGGTAGGCCGCCACCCAGGAACCCTCATCGAAACCGGTGGGACCGGTGACCGCGGCGACAAGGCCGCCCGCGATGATGGCGGTGAGGCCGACGAGCACGAATTCTCGCATCGCCCGCCAGTGCGAGCGTGTGAACTCGGCCTGATTACGTGCGCTGTGACTCAGTTCGTCGCCCATTCTCTGTTTCCCCTCGCCGTGATCGGTGTCGTGGTCCTGGTAGCGGGGTTGCTCGCCACTGAGGTGGAGACCACCGGGTTGTCGCACCCGCCGGTTGGTGGGGTTGGGGATGTTGCGGCGGGCGGCCATCTCGTTCATGGGCTCGCTCCTATCGCCGACGTGCCTGGGGGACGAACAAGGGGGTGTGAGGGAACCATCCTCGACGACGAGGGTCCGCTTGTCCCCTACTTCCGGTCGGTCTGGGACATCTCGCGGAGCATGTCGTTATAGGCCTTGAGCTCGGCGTCGTCGTCCCGCTCGGCCTGCCGCTCCCCCCTCCGCGCCTCACGCATGTCCGTCTGGAACCACTGCCAGGCCAGGGCGAGCATGACGATGAACAGCGGGATCTCCCCCGCCGCCCACGCCACCCCGCCGCCGACCTGCTGGCTCTGCAGCAGATCCGGGACCCAGGGCAGCCCGATCCCCGAGTACCAGCTCTCGGCCAGCACGGTCTTGTAGTTCATGAGCACGATGCCGAAGAAGGCGTGGAACGGTAGCGAACCGAGCAGCACCATGAGCTTGTAGAAGGGCGAGAAGTGCCGCGGCGCCGCGTCCACGCCGATGATCACCCAGTAGAACAGGTAGCCGCTGATGAGGAAGTGCACGTTCATGAACATGTGGCCCAGGTGCTCGGAGGCCAGCGTCTCGTAGAACCCTCCGAAGTAGATCAGGTAGAACCCGGCCACGAACTGCACCGAGGCGACGATCGGGTGGGTGAGGAATCGGGAGAGCGGGTTGTTGATGAACTCCACGATCCACTCGCGTGGTCCCGACGGGTTGCCGCGGCCCGCCGCCGGGAGCGCCCGCAGTGCCAGTGTCAGCGGCCCGCCTAGGGCGAGCAGGACCGGAACGAGCATCGAGATGAGCATGTGCCCGACCATGTGGCTGGAGAAGTCGGCCATCATGTACATCCCCATACCGGAGCTGGTGGTCAGGAACAGCAGCACGCACCCGAGCACCCACGCCACGGTTCGTCCCACCGGCCAGGAGTCGCCGCGTCGGCGCAGGGTGATCAGCCCCCACACGTAGAGCCCGAGCAGGATCACCGAGGCCAGACCCAGCACCAGGTCGAAGCGCCACAGACCGAACACCGTCTCGAAGGAGAACGGCCCCGGCAACTCAAAACCCAGCAGCGACTCCTGCCGGGTGGGCACATAGAGCGGTGCCGGGGGCGGGGTGCGGCCGAGCGAGACCGACAGACCCAGGGTGCCCGCCATGATCACCGTTTCGACCAGTCCGATGCGCAGCAGCGTGCCGCGGTCCACCGGGGCGTTGGCCGACGTTCCCTCGATGCGGTTGATGATGCGCCGGCGCACCGCCAGCCCGAACACCGCCAACAGTGCCAGGCACAACGCTTTGGCCACAATCAGCAGCCCGTAGGTCGAAGACAACAGGTCGGCGGGGTGCAGACGGACCAGCCCGTTGATGATCCCGGTCAGCCCGAGCGCGACGATCGCCACCGTGGCCACCACCGAATAGCGGCGCAATGAAAGCGCTACCCGGCCCCCGCCACGCATCGCGTGGGCGATCACCGCGACGAGCCCACCGACGTAGAACGCGGCAGCGAACAGGTGGATAATCAGCGAGTTGGCGGCGATGTCGTGGGCGGTGCCGCCCGAGGCGTGGCCCGTCGCGGCAACGGGCAGGAGCGAGAGCACCGTGACCCCCAGCCAGATGACCGACCAGCGCCAGCTCACGGTGAGCCGCTGCCCGATCCCGGCGACCAGTGCAATGATCGCGGCCCAGCGCCACGAGGACGCCACCTCGATCTGAGTGATCGCCACGATCCACTGGTCCGGCGGCAGGGACTGCCAGAGCGTGCGCCCGGACACATCCGACAGGGTCAGCGGGATGAGCAGGGCCGCCGCGATCGCCCACGCGATGTTGATCCACGAGGAGATCTGCTGTGCGCGGTAGCCGTCCACGTCGAGGGTCTTGTCTTTCTGCGGCGGGGTGAAGAACGCGGCGAACAGCGCCATTCCCACCGCCACCGATGCCAGCAGCTCGGCGATCGCGCGGACCGCCGGGAGCCCGGCGGTGGTGAGCAGGCCCGGGTTCGGGACGCCGAGGAGCTCGAGTGCCAGGTCCGTGGACATTCGCGAGAGCGGGACCACCACACCTGCCGCCACGACCGCGAGCAGCACCACGACCGGCACCACACCGCGGGTACGCAGCGGTCTGGCGGTGGCGGAAGCTTTGGACGAGGGTGCCTTCGACGACGGCGACATGATCCCTATCGTAGGAAGCGGGTATCCCGGGGTCCGATTCGCGCCTGCTCTGCGCACCCCCGTGACCGGCGACGTTTCATGCGGGCCGTCCACCTGCCGGCGGACTACCGGGCCTGCTCGCATGCGCCCACTCGGCCGCCGCTCTCTCGGACTCCGGGCCTCAGCTGATCAGACAGTCTCGGGTTCGGGCGGTGATCGCGTGGGTCGGCCAGCCTGCCGAGGCCTTCAGGGTCGTACCTTCACCCGCATTGGTGGCCGTCTCCGCGCCCGCCGATCCCTTTCCTGCCGCCGCGCCGAGCAAGTCCGCTGGCCGGACCCGCACTACCCATCGTGCAGAAATGTGAACCGTTCATCTCCGGCTCGTAGCGGGTCAAGCGTGTCGGACTGCGGGAGATTCACGGTCACGCACGGCGGCAGTCTCCAGTTGAATGGTGGCATGGTCAATGGAGACGGGGAAATGCTCCTTGACGCAGGTGAGGATCTCCTCCAGGATCTGCGGGGCGTGACCGGATTCGAAGCACTGATCATCGATCACGACATGCGCGGAGATGACCGGCAGGCCGGTCCCAATCATGGATGCGTGCAAGTCGTGCACGTCCCGAACATGGTCCAGCTCCAGTATGTGATCCCGAACCTCATCCAGATCGAGCCCCGTAGGCGCGTACTCCATCAGCACCCGAACCGTCTGCCGCAGAAGCGTGAACGCGCGCGGGATGATCAAGGCGGCGATGAACAGCGCGGCAATGGTGTCGGCTCGCTGGAAACCGGTGGTGTTGATGACGATCGCCGCAACGATCACCCCCACCGACCCCAAAGCGTCGTTGAGCACCTCCAGAAATGCCGCCCGCATGTTGAAGTTGTCGCCTCGCCTGGAGGCCAGCACCACAATGGCGGCGATATTGGCGATCAGGCCGATCACGCCGAACACCAGCAGTTCGGTACCGGGCACGTCCGCCGGCTCGAAGAGTCTGCGGACGCCTTCGATCGCGGCATAGCTACCGACGACGATCAGCAGGACAGCTTGCCCTAGTGCGGCGATGACTTCGATCCGGGCGAATCCCCAGGTCCGTTTACTGCTCGGTGGACGCAGCATCATCGTCGCGGCTATGACCGCAACCAACAATCCCGACGCATCAGCCAATGCATGAGCGGTGTCGGTCAACAACGCGAGACTGCCAGTGACCACGCTGCCCACCGCTTGGGCCACCACGATGATCGCGGTGATGCAGAACGCGATCAGCAGCCGACGACGCGTCCCGCGATCGGCCTGGGGAGAAGTACTTCCATGGTCGTGACCGTGGCTATGCCCCATTTCGACTCACTCCTGCCCGAGGTCAAGGTCGGGGTGGTCCTGGTGATCGCGCAGCGACGGCGACACCCCGGACGCACTCAACAGCGCATCGGCGGCTTCCACCAGGTCCGCCAGCCGGGCCGGCTCAGCCAGCGAGAACCACGAGGAGCGCCCCTCGATCCGCATTCTGACTAACCCGCAATCCCGCAGGCAAGCCAGGTGCTTGCTCACCGTGGACTGTGCCAGATGCATGTGATCGACCAGATCCCGAACCCGATGCTCACCACTGACCAGATGCTCCAACAACGCCAGTCGAGTTGGTTCTGCCAGAGCATGGAACAACGCTGCATAGGTGTTTCGATCCTCGAACGTCACTGAATCGGGCACCCCATAATTGATCGCCATAGAGCGATGTTAGCACGAACCGTCGATAAGTTCGGGTGGGTCTCGGCCATCGGTGTACGCATTGTTCTTGCTCAGTCGTGCCTGGCAGCTGATGCCCTCCCGTCGATGCCGGGGCGCAGCGCAAGGCCGTCCGGTCGATACCGAGTGTTGTGATGGTTGCCGTCGTTTTTTTCCGGCGGTGTGCGGTGCGGGGCACGCGGGCACAGTGTCAATGAGGGAGCGGTGCCAGCTGGTGCATGTGCCGGCTGTCGTCGCGGTCGGCAGTTCTTGGGCTCGAGGGTCGCTCGAGCTGCCTGGTGCGTGCGGCACGCAGGCCATTGAGTATCACGAAGACTTCGGCGACCTCGTGGACCAGGACGACCGCTGCGAGTCCCAGAATTCCGGTGATCGCCAGTGGAAGCAGAACGATGATGATCGCCAAGGACAGGATGATGTTCTGATTGATGACGCGACGACCGCGGCGGGCGTGGTCTATGGCGCGCGGGATCAGTCGCAAGTCATCGCCGGTGAATGCGACATCCGCCGACTCGACCGCTGCGTCGGAGCCGGTGGCCCCCATGGCGATTCCGATGTCCGCCGAGGCGAGCGCGGGGGCGTCGTTGACACCGTCGCCGATCATCGCCACTGGCCCCCGGCCGTCGGCACGCAACTCGGCGATTGCCTGCGCCTTGTCCTGCGGACGCAGCTCGGCACGCACGTCGGTGATCCCTGCCTCGACGGCCAGTGCATCAGCGGTGCGGGCGTTGTCGCCGGTAAGCATCGTCACGCCCATACCCCTCGACGCCAGCGACGTCATGGCCTCGCCGGCCTCTGGACGCAGCTCGTCGCGCACCCCGATGGCCCCGACCGGGTGGTCGTCGCGGTGGACGACCACCACGGTGATGCCGCGGGCCTCCATCGCGTGAACGTGATCTGCCAGAGGACCTGGGTCGAGCCAGCGCGGGCTGCCGACGGCGATGTGCGCGCCATCGATAAGGCCGGCGATTCCCGCGCCCGCGGACTCGGTGACCGCCGATGCGGCGGGGACCTCGGTAGCTGCGGCGGTGATCGCTGCGGCCAGCGGGTGGGTGCTGTGGGTTTCCAGAGCGGCCGCCCAGCTCAGGACCTCGTCCTGGGCAGCGTTGCCAGTGGTGAGGACCTGCGTGACGGTGGGCTGGTTTCGGGTCAAGGTGCCGGTCTTGTCCACTGCCACATGCCGGAGGTAGCCCATGCGCTCGAAAGCGGCACCCGATTTGACGATCACCCCGAACTTGCTGGCCGCACCGATCGCGGAGACGACCGTAATCGGCACCGAGATCGCCAGTGCACACGGTGAGGCGGCGACGAGCACCACCAGGGCCCGCTCGATCCACAGGCCGGAAGCTCCGAGGATCGAGCCGATCAGGGCGACCAGAGCAGCCAGGATGAGAACACCCGGCACCAGCGGGCGGGCCAGGCGGTCGGCGATACGTGCCCGCTCCCCCTTCTCCGCCTGTGCCTGCTCAACCAGTTCCACCACCGTGGTCAAGGAATTGTCTGTCCCTGCGGCGGTGGCCTCGACCTCCAGGACGCCGGAGGTGTTGATCGAGCCGGCCAACACCGCGTCACCGGGCCCGACCTCGACGGGTATGGATTCACCCGTGATCGCCGAGACATCCAGGCTGCTCTGCCCGACACGAACGACTCCGTCTGTGGCCAGGCGTTCGCCGGCAGCCAGGCGGAGCACGTCGCCACGCTCCAGAGACTCCACGGGAACAGTGCGGGCGATCCCGGTGGCGCCGAGGACGGTGGCACTGGACGGAATCAGCGCCAACAAGGCCCGCAGGCCCGAACGGGCCTTGTCCATCGCCCGATCCTCCAGCGCCTCGACGATGGAGTACAAGAAGGCCAGGGCCGGGGCCTCCTCGATGAACCCGAGCGCGACCGCACCGGTGGCGCTGATCGTCATCAATAAGCCGATACTCAACCGACCCCGGGACAACAGACCCCGCACAGCGCCTGGAACGAACTGCGAGGCGCCCAGGACTAGCGCGGTCCAGAACAGCCACGTCGCCGCAGTCTCCGCTTCGTCACTGCGGACGAACCACTCGAGGATTAAACCGAGCAGGAGGGTGAGGCCAGAGAACACCGGAATGAGCACGGCACTGGTGCGCCACCACGAAGCCGCCTCATCAGGGACGGTCACCGGTCCGGCCGGCTCACACCCACACGCAGACGCAGACGTCGTCACCGCCGACCCCCCTCCGAACCGCAGCAACCCTCGACCGGACACCGCGGCTCCAGACAGGGTGCGTTCTCGTCGACGGCAAGAGTCGTCTCGACCAAGGCGTTCAACGCGCGTGCCAGATGGGCGTCGACGATCTCGTACCGGTTCTGTCGACCCTCAAGTTCGGCGATGACGATCCCGCAACCCCTGAGGCAGGCGAGATGATTCGACACATTCGACCGAGTCAACCCCAACTCCCGGGCAATCTCGGCGGGATACACCGGCCCGTCCAGCAACCTCAGGAGAATCCGAGACCGAGTCGGATCGGCCATGGCGCGACCAAGCCGGTTCATCACACCTTGACGCGAAGAAAGAGTCAGCATGCACTGAACCGTACAGTGTTGAGTGACCCGTCCTGGTGCTGGCGACCAAGGCCAGGAGGCGACGACACCGCCGGGCCACCTCAAGTCAGTGGGACACACGCGTGCCGGTCCACCCCCGAAAACGCCCGCCTGACCGCGGCGTTCGGGCCGTTTCGCAGGGCGGATACCGGCTGTGGCACGATCAGACAGCGGGACGATCGCGCCAGTGTCGGTTATGTAACTGGCGTCAGAGAGCCACCCCGCGCGGCACCGCCGGTTCGGAGCCGAGGGGTCAATGACCCGTCGCAGACCGGAGTGAAAAGGCATGGGCAGTATCCGAACCATTGGTTTCCGCGCGCGACTGTGGGCGGCCCTGGGGGCGGGCGCACTAGCCCTCGCTGGGTGCGGGAGCGGCACCGATGCGGTCGCGCAGGGCGGAACGTTCGAGTTCGTCAGTCCGGATGGACAGCTGGAGATCCATTACCCCGAGGAAGAACGGAAGCCGGTTGCCGAACTCGCCGGCCCGGATCTGCTGGAACCAGACCAGACCGTCGGGCTCGCCGACTTCAAAGGCAACGTGGTGATCCTTAATACGTGGGGCCAGTGGTGCGCACCCTGTCGCACCGAGGTCGACGATCTCCAGCGTCTCCAGGAGGAGTTCGAACCGCAGGGAGCA
Organism: Dietzia sp. E1; assembly: GCF_014145015.1. GTDB lineage: Bacteria > Actinomycetota > Actinomycetes > Mycobacteriales > Mycobacteriaceae > Dietzia > Dietzia cinnamea_A. Next base: position 11,697 of record NZ_JAALDU010000016.1, read on the forward strand.
ACCGTGCTCGGGATCAACGTGCGTGATCCCAATCGCGACAAGCCGGTCGACTTCGTGCGCGACAACGGCCTCACCTACCCGTCGATCTGGGACCCGACCAACGCGGCCATAGGTGCCCTCCGAGGCTTCCCCACCTCTGTTGTACCGGCGCCCCTCGTGCTTGACCGGCAACACCGCGTGGCCGCGGTATACCTGGCGGCAGTCACCGATTATCAACTCCGGCCGGTCATAGCCGAACTGGTAGCCGATGAAAGCGCCCTGTCGTGACAAGCGCGTCCGAACTCATCCTCGCCGGGACCACATCAATGGAGCCGCTACTTCTCGCGCAGGGCATCGGTTCCGCCTTCCAACAGACAGCGGCTAGCGGGCCCCTCCTGCTCGCACTCGGCGCCTGCCTCCTCGCCGGACTCGTCTCGTTCGCCTCACCGTGTGTGGTCCCGCTCATTCCCGGCTACCTCGCCTACCTGGCCAGCGTCGTCGGCGCCGAGCGGCCACCGGTCACCGTTGCGCAGGCCGAACAGCGCCACAGCGAGTCCCGAACGATCACCCTCGAAGAAAAGAAGACCAGACAAACCTCGCGCTACCGAGTCGTCGGGGCATCATTACTCTTCGTCGGCGGATTTACCGTCGTGTTCGTTGCGCTCAGCGCGATGGTGCTCGGCACCGTGCAGTACCTCGCACCGCATGAGACGCTGCTTCAGCGCATCGGCGGGGTCATCACCATCCTCATGGGTCTGGTCTTCATCGGCTTCGTTCCGGTATTGCAACGAGATACCCGATTCCAGCCGAAGGCTGTCTCTACCTGGGTCGGAGCGCCTCTCCTCGGTGGAGTCTTCGCCCTCGGCTGGACCCCCTGCCTAGGACCCACCCTCGCTGCCGCACTGTCCGTCGCCGCCGGAAGCGGCTTCACCGGCACGCGCGGCGTCATGCTCATCATCGCCTACTGCCTCGGCCTGGGACTGCCATTCATCCTCGTCGCCTGGAGTTCCACCCGGGCCATCCGAACCGTCGGCTGGCTCCAACGCAACACTCGACGAATTCAAATCATTGGTGGCGTCTTGCTCATCGCAGTGGGTATCGCACTGTTCAGTGGTGTGTGGGCGCTCTTCATCAGCTGGCTACGGGACTTCGCAATCACCGGGACGACGTTGCCGATCTAGCACTTCCTGCGGCCACTAGCTGACAACAAACCCGACGCCCACCGCGTACTGGCAGCACGGCGCCGGCCACGAAATTTGCCGTGCTTATCCGGGAGGCTGTGGGTCCACGCCGGTAACCAGGTCTTATGTAAAGTTGTAGTTTGCGTATAGCGTCAGATGAATCATCCCTGCATGAGCGTCTCTCCTGTGTAGTTCTGCGATCTCCGGCCGGGCCTGCGGAATCAGCGACTGCTGTGCGCGATCGGCGTCGGGCCGCGGTGTAGAAGAGCGCCACCGAGTCGTGCAACGTCGAGGTACCACTCGGCGCGAAACGATGCCGCCGAGCCCCTCCTATGCGGCGCCAGACCCGTAGCAATGCGGGAACTTTGGTCTCTGGGCGATATCGATTGTGACTCGAACCAACATTGTTACGACCGTTCACCAGCGGTGATACTCCTGGGGCGGATGGGAACACGAAAGTTCAATGTGAGCGGCGTCACATCGGAGTTTGATTCTCCCCGTACAGTTTTCCGCCCCTCAGGAGGTCTCGCATGAGATCGCGACCAAGAAGTCCCCCGCTTGCTGCGGCTCGTCGCAACAGCGGCCACAGCCACCATGGTGATCGCGGCCCCAACCCTGGTGGCAGGGGCTCAACCAGCCACCACCGCCCGCAGTGAGGCACCGGCAACGACGTCACCACCGGTGCCGACTGCACCGTCCACGAATCCGAGCCCCTCCTCCCCCGCCGCAGGCCCTCCGTCTCAGGACACGCCACCCGAGCAGCGCCGAGACCAGGCAACCCCCTCACCGAGGTTCCACACAACGGCCTGCGCAGCCTTCTGGAACCCGAACTTCGGTCGCAACTTCACCGTCTGCGGCCGCATCCTGGACAAGTACCACCAGCTCGGTGGCCCGGGAGGGTTCCTCGGCCCGCCGACATCAGACGAACTCACCAACGCTGACGGCATCGGAAAGCGCACCTCATTCCAAGGCGACGCCACCATCTACTGGCACCCCGACACCGACGCCCACCCGGTCGGCGGCGCCATCGGAAGCAAATGGGCCCAATTCGGATACGACCCCGGACCACTCGGCTACCCGATCACCGACGAAATCACCAACCCCGACGGAATCGGGAAACGACAAGCATTCCAACACGACTCCAGCATCTACTGGCACCCCAACACAGGAGCCCACCAGATTGGCGGACAAATCGGCGCACGCTGGGGAGAACTCGAATGGGAAGCCAGCTACCTCGGATACCCCACGACCGACGAACTATCCACCCCGAACGGAGCAGCTCGTTTTAACCACTTCGAGAACGGGTCTGTCTATTGGGCTCAGCCAACTGGCGGGCACGACCTGACGAGAGAGATGATGGCGATTTGGGGAGCGTACGGATTCGAGACTGGACTGATGGGACTTCCTGCAGGAAACAACATCCCAGACTCCGACATTTCCGTACTAGCGCGGGGACAACAGGCGGCGCCAAGACTACGAATCCCTGGCGAACCACAAGAGCAGGTCTTCCAAAACGCAATCGGTCGATTCGGGACGGATGGAGAAGCATATGTACGAGGCAGGTAAAACCAAGCAAATTGGACGGAGAGCCCGCCTTCCTCTCGTCATCGCCTCGATAGCGGCACTCATTTTATCGGTGGCAGCGACAGGACCCGAAGCTATCGCCCAGACGTCCACCGAGGCTATACAACCAAGTGGGACAGTGGGCGATGAAGGCAACGTAACTCCGTCAGATCCCGATACGATAAACGAGGAACCACCACAAATGGTGGCAGCCGCTGCGCCTCCGTGGTCGTACACGGGAGAGCAAATGGCCACGAGCCGAATTGCTAGGTGTGACACTTGGAAAACGCCCCAAGGTGGAACATACTCATCCAGTATTCTCCGACGAGGGTACTGGTTCGATGGGGCAACGGGAGACCAACCGTTTGGCTACGATAAGGCACGGGGTAAGCACTGGGTATGGAACAGAAACATATGGAAGGCGACGGTAGGAAACGCGGGGGGCTGTAACGAGTCTCAGTCGAATCCCACCGCTGGAGTATTCACAAACTGGTTCGACCGCTTGACATGTCGTGTCATTAACTCAATTCCCGTCGATTGCAGTCAATGGGAAAGTAAGCGGGTTCGCTCTATCGAAGTGCGATCAACCACCCAGAACACCCCGCCTGGCAGCGAGATGCTAGGCAATCTCAGTATCTACTGTGAGAATACGCCGCCTAGCGACCAACTGTGTCCGATTTGGGTAGGCTACGCAGTCCCTCCACATCCTGACGATACTCCGCCACCGTACAACTAACTAGGTAACCCGTCGGGGCATCGCAGTTGAGCGATGCCCCGACACCGGCGTTGCCCAGGTTACGCTTTTGTGCGACAGATATTGAATCCTAAAGTTACCATTACATTAGAGCGGCAAAGTTATGAACCAAGACGGGCCAACCGAGAACCACTGGACTGACACGTTTTCAGAAAATGAGCACTCGCGGGCTTTTCCATTCATCACCCAATGCCATCGCGAATTGCAGTCGCGGTACTGCGACGACGCCAACCGAGATATGCCGTCGCGCTTCCTTTGTTACTTGCTGAACGAGATTCGCACTAACACATTAACCGAATGCTGGTGCGTAGGCGTACGCGACGCTGGAGTACTTGGCGATGGCAGCGCATGGATCAAATATAGTTTTGGCGAATTGAAATTTGCTATTGCTCTTCGAATTGACGCCTCCGTTATCAAGGCGCACACCGACCACTTAGCGAGGTATGCAAGCGAACTTGCAGCTTTCACAATTGGAGAGCCGGGCATCAACTTGGCAAATTCAGAAATCGTGGACGGCACCTACTGGTTTAGGGTGGACAGATAGTTAACCGTTCTGTGTACGCTATTCAGGGCAGTTGGTGGGCAGTTCGGCGAGGGCGTCTGGGTATGCGCCGTGGCCGTTCAGGGCGAAGCCCGCGAGGCCAACGACGTCGCGGCGCCAGCGCAGGAGCCCGAGGAGTAACGGCTCCCCTACTTGGTTGGCTGCGTGGCGGCTGGAGCGTGCTCGCCGACGGCGACTCCCCCATCCGTTCGGACTTGGGTCGGGGAACGCCGGAAACACGTAACGTTTCCTGTTCCCGGATGCTGTGGATCTGAGTGCGGTGACGACGGACGCAACGCTGGCATTGCTGCCGCCCAGAACTGCACCCGTTCTGGGCGGCCACTAATTGATCCGACAGACATTGCGGAAAAGCGACACCGCCCGGGACGCCCGGGCCAAGGGGCGCACCGCCGAGGAGTCCGCTCGAGAAGGGCCTACTCCGCGGTCATCGGGTCATAGTTTTCGTGATCGGCCGGGGTTGTGCGATCGTCCTCGAGTTCTCCTTGTAAGGCAGAGCGGAGCCAATCATGATCGACCTCGGCGTCGACTGCGTCCGCGAGAACCGCGACCTGCTCGGCCACGGGGAGCTGAGAGACGTCAGGCGCCAGGTCCCCCGTGTACTCCTCGGTCACGTGACTGGACTCGGAGGACAGGTTCTCGGTCGCTGCCCGCGCCGTCGGAGAGGAACTCAGGGAGCCGGACCCTCCACCGAAGAGGCTGACCTCCCATTGCCTCGTGCCGTAGTAGAGCGTCTGGCCATTCACCTGCGGCCACGCTGACAGCAGCATTTGCGCACGGCCCAAGTTGCTGTACGGATGGATCGCCGGCGCGTAAAGGGCTGGCTGCTCGACTCCGGTGACCTGAATGGCGGGCATCGTCCATAGGCCTTCCGGGCGAGGAGCGGTCCGGGTGACGGCGCCAAGGATGCCGTCGCAGTACGAGAGCACGACTCGTCCGTCGATGACTTGAGCGGAGAGCTCGCCGATGGCGTTGTTAGGAACCGTGGGGGTGAGGATCGGGGTCGTGAAACCACCGCGGCGCCATGCCCATGTTCCGCCGCCGTCTCGACCCCAGAACTCATAGGTTGAACGGTTCCACATGCTGCGCCAGTCCACGCGCACGAGATGGATGCCGCCGCCGTTCCAACGGCCCTCGTTGGTGCCGTAGATGTAAACCCAAGGTTCGCCGGGGAGCATGAGCATCGTGTTGTTCTGGAAGTGACTCCACTCCCCCACGTTAGGGAAGTCGAAGTTCTCGCGATTGACCTCCAGATCCCACGTGCGTTCCCAGTTCTCGGCGTGGGCTTCGGTCGAGGTCCACATGCGCGAGTGGAAGGTCGCCCAGCTCCCGCCGGGCGAGATCGGATCCCAGGACCGGATCGCGAAAGTTGTCATCATGTACCGGCCGTCGGGCAGGTGGATCAGGTCGTTCGGAATGTTGGTGAAGCCGTCCGGGAGCTCGCCAGCATGGACCGTTCCGCGGTGCTGATAGTTGATCATCTCTTTGGCGTAGGCGCCGCCGATGGCGTTGTCCCACCGGATGCCGTTCTCAATGTCTGGGTTGGACTGGCGAAACCCGACTGGAGACCTCCAGCCGCTGCCGCCGACGTGGTCGACGAAGGTGTCGCCGAAGATCGTGATCGTGTACCCGTGGTTGGTGATCGCCGGGAACCCGAGATCGGTTGCTGAGGCGCCCCAACGCCCAGTTTCGTTCGGGCCTGTCAGCTCTTTGACCAGTCGTGCCATCGTCATGCCTCCTGTGTCGAGAAGTCGCCTTGGCGACGAAGTGAGCAACGTCAGTTTGCGTCGTTCACATCCACCGTGCCATGCGGGTACGACACGAAACTGAACGATTAGTTCACGAAGGAGGTGAATCTCGTTAGAGTCCGGGGATCATGCCCGGGTACAGGAAGACGTTGGACGCTGGAGTAGACGATCCAAGGCCCAGAATGGGGCGCAGCTTGTGTGGGTTCCCGGCTTGGTCGGCCTGCCAGCAGTTGTCGTACCCGCGGAACCCGGTACACACGATCTTCGTGGTCGTGCCAAACGGCGAGATGATTCTCGGCAGGCCGATGAAGGGATTGTAGAACTCCAGACGGTCAGGGGTGAGCGCAAAGCTGGTCACGTCGACTGGCCGGACGGGAGATCCCTGCCCGGGATCAACGGGCCAGGCGTCCTGAGCGTTCGCTTGTCCCACACCGACAAGCATTGATGCAGTGGCCAATGTGACGGCGGCGAGCGTGGCAAGGGTGCGGCGCATAATCAATTCCTTGCTGGGAGGGACGGTCTCAACCCGGTTATCGTCGCAGAAGTCGTATGCGTTAACAACGGAGCAAGCTGGCGTTCTCAGGCGCTCAGCGCTACTGGGAACTTGAGGGTGCACCCATCCAGGTGAACCGGTGACCGGTCGGATGGCCAGTTGCACCGCCTCAGGCCTGAAAGCGTAGGTGCCACTCGATGGCGTCGCCCACCACCAGAGTCGTGACGTGGCCGTCCTCGGCCACGAACCGGACGCTGACTCGGGAAAGTGGAGCATCGGACATGCGCCGAGCGTAGCCGCGCCAACGTGCACTTCTCGAAGAGAGCCGTGCCCCCAACATCTCCACCGGCGGGCGTCTCCTCTCTCTCCCCCGCCCCCGATTCCTAAGAACTGCGTAGGCCGTCCCAGTTCCTTGGTTTTGGGACGTTGCGCGGTTTCTTTCATCAATAGGCCGGTCCGGGACGAAGCAGACTGGACCGGCACCGCTGGCGTCGAGGATGACGAAGAAGGTGACCACCGTCATTTTCACCTCCTACCAGCCGAAGGCGATGGTCCAGGCTGTACCGGGTGAGCTCAGCTGGGCGCGAAACCGCCAACCTCGATAGATACCCACACGGGCACGATCAGCAAGACCACGACACTGAAGCCGGCTACGGCCGATCCGGTCAGGAGCCGTCCGCGCCGCCACCTCCACAACAGCAGCCCGCTGGCCGCGTACACCGCTACAACGGGAACTGCCCACGAAAGCCAATAACCCACCGTCGGACCGGGCACTCCAGGCGCTCGATCCTGCGTCGGCACCGCCGACAGTTCTGGAACCGCGAACACGCCGCGGAAAGTCTGGACCGCCCAGGTAACCGTGTACCAACCGACAACGAGGCCCACGAGCAGGCCGACCGCCGGCAGGAGGGAAACTAGCAACCCACGAAGAACGCTCTCGCCCGATCGGCCAGCGGCCGCCGAGCCCGCATCGGCATCTCCGCTGGCCATCCGATCACCATAGTTGCCCGCCTTCATTAGAGGCTTGCAGCTCATCGACAATCGCGCGGTAGGGCCTCATCCACCAAGCCTCGCCGAGCCCGAGCGTCCGACGAGCGGAAGAATGGGCCGTCACGAAAATCTGTGCGGGAGGCCGTGCACTGAAACGGGAGACCTCGCGCGCCCGGGGCTGGTGCACGAGTAGGTGACTGTTCCAGTTCCTGGGTTCTGGGTTCTGGGACGACGCGGCCTCGCCGTTGCCTATGTGTACTACGGCGGTGATGCGGCAGGATCGACAGATGCAACGAAACCCGGCCCTCACGACGCTCCTGGTGGCCAGCTCCGCGATCATGCTTACCTCATGTGGGAACTACGTGAACGTCGAACTGAGCGGGCGAACGGGTGTGTCCCACGACGGAAATGGCAACCTGTCGTTTCACGTCAACACCTGTGAGAACTCGACAGAACGAGTCGATATCGTCGCCGGACGCGAGGGCCTCGCAGGCGACGAAGAGAATCCCGTCATCGGCTCTTACACCCTCGACGAACCCGTCGGTGGATCATTCGTGATTCGCGATCAGGCCCCTTCCCCTTGGGCGGTGGATCAACAGCTCGACCTGCCGGAGGATCCTTCACACTTCTTCATCGTCTCGGCGCGGCCCGAAGACAAGGGAGGCCCCGCCTTCATTAGGCCTGAGAAGTACTTCTCCAGCGCGGCCGTCACGTACGACGAACTCATGGCCGCACGGGCGGGCGCCGTCGTGACCGGCATCGACGATGGCCTGACCTCTGTCACTCAGGAGGAATTCGACGCCGCGTGCCCCAGTGAGTAGTGCTACCTCTCGAAGGCTGACTCGGATGCCTAACTCGGCCAGTTCCGACACCGGGCCCAGGCCTCGTACCCCCTGATGGCGCGGTGCTTACCGCGAGGTCGCCCGCCTCGCGCCGGCGATTCGGTGAAGAGCCCAGAGGATCAACCCCACGACCGGCAGCAGCAACGGCACCACGAACCATAAAAACGACTCGGGCCACGACGCTCCCCGCCGCCGCTCCGTGACGGCGATCGGGACCGGGATCAGCAGCCACGCCAAGCCGGCGAGCAGCCACATGATGTCGTAGGCCAGGGGGACCGCTGCAATCGCACCGTCTGCCGCGAAAATCGTCATGTCCGATCAGAGTCCCGTGACGGAGTAGTCACGCTCGATGCTTGCCGTAACTGCACCCCACTGGCTGCCTTGAACTCGGTCCTGATGCCTGCGGAACGAAGCGGCGTCGTCAAAGACCTCCTCGACACGCCAGACCAGACTGTCCTCGGTCGGGATCACTAAGAATGACCTGCAGCCCGGCTCGGCTCGCGTCAGCTCGACATGACGCGGTAGGTGGGTAGCGACAAGGGTGGCTTCGCGCTCGTCGCGACAGATTAGTCGGCCTTCGAGATGAACTTCGCTCACCGATCCAGTCTCGGACACTTCCTTGCAGGTTGGTCCCTGAACAGCGCAGACAGGCCGATCATCGATGGCTACGAAGGCCGACGTTGCAGGGCGCGGTACAGCGTGGACCGGCCGACTCCGAGATCGCGGGCGATCGCCGACGGCCCCTCCCCCGCCTCGATGCGGGCGCGGGCCTTGCCGATTTGTTCGTCGGTCAGGACGCGTTTGCGCCCTTTGTACTTTCCCTTCGTCTTGGCGATGGCGATGCCTTCAGCCTGGCGTTCACGAATAATGGCCCGCTCGAACTCGGCGAACGCCCCCAGCAGCGACAGCATCAGATCCGCTCGAGGATCCTGGGC
>NZ_JAALDU010000169.1 GCF_014145015.1 Dietzia sp. E1
AGTGCGCGAGTGATGGTCAGGCCGATACCGCTGCCGCCGCTGTGGCGGCCGCGTGAGGTGTCGGCTCGGTAGAAGCGGTCAAAGAGGTGGTCGAGGTGGTGTGGGGCGATTCCTTCGCCGGAGTCCGACACGGTGATCTCGACGTGGCGGCGCCCTACCTGCCCGCTGATGACGGTGACGGTGCCGCCGGCGGGGGTGTGGCGAAGTGCGTTGTCCAGGAGATTGCCCAGCACTTGTCCGATGCGGTCGGTGTCCACCGTCACCGGTGCGTCGTCGACGTGGGTGTGTAGCTGGACTCCCTTGTTCTCGTCTCGTTCTCGGACGGCGTCGACCGCACGGGTGACCAGCGTCCGAGTAGTGGTCGGACTGGGGCGAAGGCGGGTGAGGTGTTCTTCCGCGCGGGAGACGTCGACGATGTCCGCGGCGAGTCTCTCCAGCCGCCGAGTAGCCGACCACAGAATGGTTCGGACGTCGTCGTCGAAGGTGTGGATGCCGTCGTCGATGGCTTCGAGGTAGGAGTCGAGTGTGGCAAGGGGTGTGCGCATTTCGTGTCCGAGGTCGGCCAGCATTCTGCGTCTGGTGGTCTCGGTGGCGTCGAGCCGTCGGGCGAGTTCGTTGACACTGTCGGCGAGATCGTCGAACTCGCGGCCCAGGCCTGGGCTAACGACCCGCGTGTCGTAGCGTCCACTGGCGATCTCGGCAGTCGAGGAGGTCACGGCGGTGACGGAGTGTTGAACTCTCCGGGTGAGATACCAACTCACCAGCAGCGCCAGTAACACTGCGATGGTCACCGCCAACCCCCACGCCACGATGATGGACGCCGTGAATGCTTCGACAGACCTCCACCCCGTCCAGCCCGGGCAGGCCAAGGTCAAGGACGATGACGTCTGGGTCGATTTGCCGGGCCAGTGTCACCGCCTGAAGACCATCGCCGCAGATCGTCACCTCGAAGCCCTCGCGTTCGAGGTAGGTGGCCACGACATCGGCCAAAGACTGCTCGTCCTCGACAACCATCGCCCGCAAGCCCGTGGCCGGACGTGGCGTCGGTGCGGCGACTTCTGTCGTTCCGAGCGCACGGGCAGAAGAGTTCATGTCCCCCATCATCCTCGGCGCCACCATATGGGCCACACGCGCGCGGGCCACATGCCGACCCGGACATCTCTCAATGACTTGCGGCTGGAAGTCGAGCGCCGGGTGAGCGAGGGTGCCCACCCGGCCAATGCTGTGTTCGCTCGAGAACGTGGTTCATCGCGTCATCGGGCCGAAATGGGCCAACCGTCAGCTGCAGCAGCAGCCACCCGTTCCACTCGCCATGGGCAAGGAGACACCGACCGTCTGATCTGCGGAGACTATCGCGTATCCGGCGTCGGCCACGGCTTGGGATACGGCCTGGGTAGTCGCGGTTCCGGTCGTTGTCATACTTCCTGCCTGCAAGTTGACTTCGACGCCGATCACGCCGGGCAATGCACCAACAGCGGCTTTCACGGATGAAACGCAATGCCCGCAGGTCATCCCCTGAACTTGGTATGTGGTGGCCGTCATCGTCTTAATCCTTTCGCCGAACGCCGTGGGGCGATCCCACACCAGAATCATATACCCCCGGTGGGTACATGATTCGAGTCGTCAGGTTTCTTCACGAGATCTTGACCTTGGCACCGAGGGAGCGAGGTGGGCGCCCCAGGACACGTTGCCCGAGGCTGGTCGATCGGGCTCGGAGAACCGCGGTTTTCGGACTGGCCCCTGAAAGCACCCTCTGCCGGTGCCCTACAGCGCCCATCATTTCCTGCTGCTCTGCGGAGCCGGCCCCGGTCACGGCTGACCGCCGAGCTGGAACGAGATTATCGATCGCGGTAATCCGTTAAGGTGACTCCCACCGCTCAGCGACCGGCCTCGATGTTCGACCGCGAGAAAGGGGAGAGACCGTCATGTCCTCAGGGATCGTGTCCGTGGCTCTGGTGGCGCTGTCTGTCGTTGCTCTCTTCTATGCACTCCACCGCGTGGCCAGCATTACCTCCGACCCGTTGACAGTCCTGCCGGCCCAATCCGGGTGGGCACCGCAGGAGCACGCCCTGTCGCGGTTCCACGCACGCTGGTACCTCGCCTCGATCGTGTTTCTGGCCTTCGACGTCGAGATGCTCTTTATGTACCCGTGGGCCGTGGTGGTGATCGAGAAGGGGCTCTCTGCGGTGGTGGAGATGTTCCTGTTCCTTGGTGCCCTGCTAGTCGCCGTGGCCTGGGCACGGCGAGAAGGCGCATTCCGATGGGCTTGAGCCCGTTTCTCGCCCGCCTCGCCGTCCAGGCCACCCGGGTGCTCGTCGTCGAGGCCCCGGGCCAGTGGGCGACTCGGATGGAGCTTGAGCAACAGCTACTCCGTCGCGGGTGGCGGATAGCCAGTAGTCCGGCTCAGGGGGACGTGCTCGTCGTGTGTGGTGCGCCGGGCCCTGAGCTGTCGGATCTGGCGAACCGCCTCTGGGAGCAGATGCCCGGCCCTCGGGTGCGCATCGGCATCGCCTCGCCCGGAGCGGTGGTTCCCGCCCTCGACAATGCCACTGCGCTCCTGCTCGACACTTCCCATCACCGGACCGACGCCCGCGAACGGGCGCAGGAGCCCTCGATGTCCGATCACGCGAACAATGCTGATGGCGAAGGGCACGAAGGGCACGTGGGTCACGAAGGACACGAGGAACACCAGGGCCACGGTGGACACTCGGACCACGAAGAGCACGCGGATCGCCAGGCGCACGAGGGCCACGAAGACCATGGCGGGCATGGTGGCCACGAGGGCCACGCAGACCACGGCGGGCACGAGGGCCATGAAGGCCACGGGGATATGGACATGGCTCCCGCCGGGATTCCCTTGGCCGAAGGCGGGGAGGACCGCGACGGCCTGGAGATGGATGTTCTCCATCTGCCGCTCGGTCCGGTATTGCCGTTCTGGCCGGCCGGGCTCGTGCTGCACTGCTCGCTACAGGGGGACGTTGTCGTCGACGCCACCGCCTCGGTGATCGACGCGACGGAGCACAGGGCCGGAGCACCCGGTCGGCCCACGGACCACGCGTCTGCCACGGTGACCCAATGTGATCAGGTCATGGCACTGCTGGCACTGGCCGGTGCCGAAGACCTGGCGGACTGCGCCCGCCGTGCCCGGGACGGGATTCTGACGGGCGATCCCGGTGCCGCCCGTGACGCCGTCGAGCGTCTGCACCGGAAGGTTCGCAGGTCGCGGCTGCTGCGCTGGTCATTGCGGGGCGTGCTGCCGCTCGGCCCGGCCGATCTGGAGCGCCACGGCTTGCCGGGGCACTGCCTCGGGGATGCCCACGACCGGTTGCTGGCCCAACTGGAACGGATCCGCGTCGAGGTCGGCGGCGCAACGCCGGACCGGGCGGATGGCGGCTCAGCGCAGGAATCTGCGGACAAACTAACTGTGCCGTGGGCGGTGGTGCCGGACCTGGTGACCGGTTTGGAGCTGGGCACTGTGCGCTTGGCGGTGGCGAGCCTTGATCTGGGCTCGCATCCTGCCGTCCGGGAGGTGGGGCATGTCTGAGACCGTGGTGACGACCGTGTCCGGTGGGTGGGCCGTGCTGGCCGGGGTGATCCTGTGTGGGCTGGCGTTGTTCGCGGTGGCGCTGGACGGGGTGCTCTCGTCGCCGGCGCGGGGCGGCGGTCGTGGCGGGCCCACTCCCCTGGCCCGTGCGGCCCGTCTGTTGCGGCAGCGTCGCCGCACGACGGTCGCCGCGGACACCCTGCTGTGGCGGATCGGCGGCGCGGGCATGCTGGTCGGGGCGTTCCTGATGATCGCCGTGATCCCGCTGGGCCGCTGGACACTGGCGGACCTCGACGTGGGAGTCGTGTGGTTCAACGCCGTCGACGTCATGGTGTGGGCCCTGGTCTGGCTGGCGGGGTGGGGCGCCAACTCCATCCACGGTCTGGTGGGCGGTTACCGCTTCCTCGCGCACGGGCTGGCCTATGAGCTGCCGCTGATGTTCGCATTGGTGGCCCCGGCGATCGCCGCCGGCAGTCTGGCGGTGGGCGACGTCGCGGCCGCGCAGGACGGCGTGTGGTTTGTGGTGTGGATGCCGGTGGCGTTCCTGGTCTTCCTGATCGGCGTGACCGGCTTCTCTTTATGGGGTCCATTCGCCCCGGCCCTGTCCGCGGACATCGTCGGCGGGGTGACGGCCGAACTCTCGGGGGTCGATCGGCTGGTCCTGCAGGCCGGGCGCTACCTGTTCCTCACCGCCGGGGCGGCGTTCTCGGTGCCGCTCTTCCTCGGCGGTGGTGCCGGGCCCGTCCTGCCCGACTGGGCGTGGGTGCTGGTCAAGACAGCGCTGGTGCTGACGGTTCTGGTGTGGGCGCGGCGCAAACTTCCGCTGCTGCGACCGGATCGGTTCATGGAGATCGGCTGGACTGTCTTGCTCCCGGCCGTCGTGGCCCAGGATCTGCTTGTGTCCCTCGTCGTGGTCTGGAAGGGCTGAGCCGTGCTGGTCGGGATCGTGTTCTGGGTACTCGCTGTGGTGGCGGTGACCGCGGGGACGGCCGTGTTCGTGGTGGACTCGATGGCCCGGGCCACCTACGCGCTGGCGGCATCGTTCATCGCCGTGGGGGTGATGATTTTGCTGCTGGGTCAGAGCTACCTGGGCATCATCACGATTCTGATGATGGTCATGGAGATGGCGGTGATGGCGGTCTACATGGTGATGTTCATGGGCATGAACCCGGCGCTGATGCCGATGGACATGACCCACGGGAAGAAGACCGCGATCGGCACCTCGGTCGGGGTCTTTGTGCTGCTGGCCGCCGGGGCGCTGCTGATCCCGTGGCCCGAGCGACGTGGCGCCCCACCCGAGGACCTCACCAACGCGCTGGGCCTGGAGATCATGGGCGAAAAGATGTTGGTGATGGCTGTGGTGGGCGCGGTCATGGTGGCCACCATCGTGGCCGGGATCGTCTTGGCCGCCGGGCGCACCCGCTACGACCGGCTCGGCGACGATCTGCGGCGCCGCCCGGCCGACGACCCCCAGCCGGGAGGTGTGGGTCGATGACCCTGGAGGCCGTTCTGGTGGTGGCCGCCGCCCTGTTCGCCGTCGGGCTCTACGGGGCCCTGTCCCAGCAGGTGGTGGTGATGGTGATGATGGGCCTGGAGTTGATGATCAACGGGGTGCTCCTGGCCGCCGCGGGGTTCTGGTGGTTCCTGGCCCCGGGCCCCTCCGGGCAGGTGCTGCTGCTGGTGGTGCTGGCGGCCATGACCGTGGAGATGGCCATGGGCTTTGCCGTGGCGACGCTGTTGCACCGCAAGCGGCAGACCGACATGACCGACATGGCCGAGGATCTCTCCGGATGACCGCCGACCAGACCTTGCTGCTGACCCTGGTGGTGCTCCCGGCTGCCGTGGGTGCGGTGCTCGCGCTGACCCGGGCGGAGCGGGTTGCGGCCCCGATCGCGGTATCGACCGCTGCCGTGACCGCGCTGCTGGCGGCTGTCGTCGCCGTTGCGCGGCCTGCGGTGGCGTTCCCGTTCGTCGCCGGCGTCGACGTGGCATTGGAGGTCGACGCCCTGGCGGCGCTGACCCTGCCGATGGTCGCAGTGGTGACCCTTTTGGTGCTGGTTTTTGCGGCCGGCAACATCCGGGCGGCCCGGCCCCGCTTCCACGGGCTGATGCTGCTCTTCGCCGCCGCGGCCCTGATCACGGCCTCGGCCGCCAGCCTGCCGGCGCTGCTGTTTGCCTGGGAGTTGATGGGCGCGACCTCGTACGCGTTGATCGGGTTCTGGTGGCGGGACACCGACCGCGTCTCGGCCGGGCTCACGGCCTTCCTCACCACCCGTACCGCCGACCTGGGTCTCTACCTGGCCGCCGGCGCTGCCTTGGCCGGCGGCGCCGGTATGGGCCTGTCCGAGTTGCCGGCGGCGGAGAGCCCGTGGCGGCACGTGGTGGCGGCCGGGATCCTGGTGGCGGCACTGGGCAAGGCCGCGCAGCTGCCGTTCTCGTTCTGGCTCTCCGGCGCGATGAAGGGCCCCAGTCCGGTCAGCGCACTGCTGCACTCGGCGGCGATGGTGGCAATGGGCGGTTACCTGCTGCTGCGCGTGGAGCCGCTGCTCGCCTCCACCGGGTGGGCGGGCCCGGCCGCCGCGTGGATCGGGCTACTGACCGCGGTGGCGATGGGGATCGTGGCGTTGGCCCAACGGGATCTCAAACAGTTGCTGGCGGCGTCCACTGTGGCGCAGATGGGATTTGTGGTGCTGGCCGCCGGAGTGGGCGCGGTGAGCGGAGGTGCCGCCCAACTGGTGGCCCATGCCTCCACCAAGGCACTGCTGTTCCTCGCTGCCGGGGCGTGGCTCACCGCGTTGGGCACCGAGAAGCTCACGGAACTGCGCGGGGCGGGCCGCCGATGGCCGGTGGTGGGCGTGACCGCGACCGTGGGAGCCCTGGCCCTGGCCGGGATCGCACCGCTGTCCCTGTGGGCGACCAAAGACGCGGTGCTGGCTGGGGCCCTGGAGACCTCGGCCTGGCTCTACGCCACAGGACTGGTGGCGGCGGCCCTGTCGGCGGCCTACTCCGGCAAGGTCCTATGGACGATCTGGCACCGCGGGGCCCAGGCCCGGGTCGAGGAGCCCACCGCCGGGCGGGAGGTCGGCGCAACGCAAGAGCTCGGCACCGGGCAGGTGGGGGCGCTCGAGCAGGCCCCGCTGGTCGTGCTGGCCGCGGGGGCGGCCGGGCTGTCGGTGTTGGCGCTGCCCCCGCTCAGCGGCGCCCTCGCCCAGGCGATGGGCGGGCACGGCGAGGTGACGGCGCTCGAGCTCGTGGTCTCGGCCGCCATCGCCCTGGCCGTGGTGCTGCTGATGCGACGTCTACGCGCCCCGGAACTCGGGTGGGCCGAGCGGTGGCTGGGGCTGGAGGCTGCTGCGCACGTTGTCGTCGTCGTTCCCGTCATGCGGTTGGCGCACCTCCTGGCCCGGTTCGACGACGCGGTCCTGGACCGCGCCGTGACCTCCGTGGCCGGGGCCGTCCCGATGCTGGCACGGTCCGTGGCGCGGTTCGACGACGAGGTCCTCGACGCCGGAGTCGGAGCAGCCGCACGGGCCGCCCATACGGCCGGGCAGGGCGCGGCCCGCCTCGATGACGCCGTGGTCGACGGCGCCGTCGAGGGCCTGGCCGGTTGGGTTCGCCGACTCGGGCACCTGGCCCGCACCCCGCAGACCGGGGCCGTCCACCAGTACCTCCTGCAGGCCGTCGCGGTGCTCACCGTGGCCGTGGTGGCCTGGACCGTCTACGCAGTGATGGGATGAGCATGCTCAGTCTGATCGTCTTTCTCCCCTTGGCCGCCGCCGCCGTCCTGGCCGCGGTGCCGGCGATCGGGCCGGCGGCCGCGCGATGGGCGTGGATCGCGGTGAGCGTGCTGGAAGTGCTGCTGGTTGCCGTGGTGTGGGCCGGCTACAAGGACCCGGGACCGAACGGGCTGGCGTTCGAGGAGCAGGTGCCGTGGATCCCGGGGGTGGGCAGCAGTTACCACGTGGGCATCGACGGGCTGTCCCTGCCGCTGGTGGCGATGACGGTCGTGGTGTTCTTGGCGTGCGCTGTGTACTGCCTGCGGGATTCGGACCGGCCGCGCGTGCAGGCGGCGCTATTTTTGTTCCTGCAGAGCATGAGCCTCGGCGTGTTCGTTTCAGCCGACCTGATCCTGTTCTTCGTCTTTTTTGACCTGTCGATCGTGGGAATGTACTTCATCATCGCCGGGTGGGGCCACGGCAATGCGGCCCGGTCGGCGCTGAAGTTCTTCCTCTACACGTTCCTGGGGTCGCTGGCCCTGCTGCTGGGTTTCATCGGGCTGTATGTGTTCTCGGCGCCCCACACCTTTGACATCCCCGAGCTGGTCGCCGCACCCCCGCTGGCCGGTGAGCCGCTCGCCGGGGGGCTGGTGCTGGCGGCGATCCTGGTGGGCTTGGCCGTCAAGACCCCCACCGTGCCGTTCCACACCTGGCTTCCCCCGGCCCACACCGACGCCCCGGCCGCCGGCTCGGCCGTCCTGGCGGGGGTGTTGCTGAAGATGGGCGCGTACGGCTTCGTGCGGATCGCCATGCCGATGCTGCCCGAGGTCTGGCGGGCGTGGGCCTGGGTGATCGTGGCCGTGGGAATCGTCTCCGTGCTCTACGGCGCACTGGTGGCGCTTGCCCAGACCGACCTCAAGCGGATGATCGCCTACACCTCCGTCAACCACATGGGCTACATCGTCCTGGCCCTGGGTGCGGCCGGGCTGCTGGTGGAGGGTGCCGAGCAGGCCCGGTCCGTGGCGGTCACCGGCGCGATGGTGCAGATGGTCAGCCACGGACTGATCACCGCCGCCCTGTTCTTGCTGGCCGGGGTCATGCAGAGCCGGGCCGGGACCTACGACCTGGGTTCCTATGGCGGGCTCGCCGGCCCCGCCCCGCGGTACGCGGCGCTGTTCGCGATCGGCGCCTTTGCCTCCCTGGGCCTGCCCGGCTTCTCCGGGTTCATCGCCGAGTTCCAGATCTTCGCCGGCAGCGTGGCCGTGGCCCCGGTGACCGCAGTGGCGCTAGTGGGCATCGTGATCACCGCCGCCCTGTTCCTGCGGGCCCTGCAGCGGGTCTTCACCGGGCCCGCCGCCGGGCGCTCCCCCGGGTTCGCGGACCTGCGGGCGCACGAGCTGTGGTCGGCCGGCCCTCTGCTGGCGCTGTCCGTGCTGATCGGAGTGCTGCCGCTGGTGCTGCTCGGGGTGATCGAGCCGAGCTCGGCCGCCCTCGTGGAACTGGTGGGACGGTAACCCGTGGACGCCTCCATGCAGATGAGCCCCGGGCTGCTGCTGCCCGAGATCATCGTCTTTACCGGCGGATTGGCGGTGCTACTGGGCGGATCGTTCCTCCCCCGGCAGCGCCAGTGGATCGCCCGCGCCGCGGCCGCCCTGGCGCTACTGGGCGCCGCGACCGCCGCCGCGGTGGCTATGGCAGGGCCTGCGCAAAGCGCCTTTGCGGGTACCTTTGCCGTGGACACCGCCACCGGCGCCGCACGGGTGATAGCCACCCTGGCCACCCTGCTGATCCTGGGGGTGGCCTCCGGGGAGCTCAAGGACTCCCCGCGCGAATCCGACACCTACGCCCTGCTGCTCTTCGCCACCGCCGGGGTGATGGTCCTGGCCGGGATCACCGACCTGTTGGTGCTGATCGTGGGATTCCTGCTGGCCAGCATCCCGCTGTACGGGATCATCGGACTCACCGGCGGCCGCTTGGGCGCCGAGGCGGCGGTCAAGACCTACCTCATGGGGGCGCTGTCCGGGATCCTGCTGATGCTGGGCGTCACCGTGCTCTATGCCCTGGCCGGAGGCACCGACTACGCCCTGCTCCGGGAGGCGTTGCCCACCGCACCGGACGCCGCCGTGGGGACAGGCATCCTGGGGGTGCTGGCCGGGCTGCTGTTCAAGGCCGGCGGGGTGCCGATGCACTTCTGGGTGCCCGACGCCGCCCAGGGCTCCGGGGTCACCGCCGCCACGTTCCTGACCACCGTGCCCAAGGTGGGCGCGCTGGTGGCCGTGTACCGGTTGGTGGCCACGGTCTCCGCCGAAGAGCACTCCTGGTTGCTCGTCGCCGCCCTACTGGCCACCGCCTCGATGTTCCTGGGCAACCTGGCCGCCTACTGGCAGACCGATCCCCGCCGGCTACTGGGCTGGTCGACCGTGGCGCAGGTGGGGTTCCTGCTGGTGCCCGTGGCCGCAGCCGGGCGCAGCGACCTGGCCCTGCCCTCGCTGTTGTTCTACCTGGCCGCCTACGCCGTGACCAACGTCGCCGCCTTTGCCGTGACCGCTGCCCTGCCCGAGCACCGGACGCTCGCCGAATACCGCGGGCTGGCCCGCTCCCGCCCAGGGTTGGGACTGACCGTGCTGGTGGCGCTGCTGGGGCTGGTGGGCACCCCGCCCCTGGCGATCTTCGTGGGCAAACTGACCACCGCCACCGCCGCCTGGGACGGCGGTCACGGGTGGCTGGCTCTGGTGGTGGTGGTCAACAGCGTGATCAGCCTCTTCTACTACCTGCGCTGGTTCGCCCCCGTCTTCGCCCGACCCGACTCCCAAGCCGCCGAGTTCCCCGGACGCGGCGGGATGGCCGCCTGGCCGGCCGTCACGGCCGCGGTCGCCGCGACCGCGAGCCTGGCGCTGGGCGTCCTGGCCGGTGTCCTGTGGGCTGCCCTCGACGGCCCCGGGATCCTGTAGGGCTGGGAGCGGCAGCCTTCCCCAGCCGGAAGGGGCGTCGAGTAGGTGCGGGAGGGAGCCGGGGGCCGTACAGGAGAGCCCGCTTATAGGAGAGAACCCCCTAGATCGTCGGTTGTCGCCGTAGGACCTAAGTCGCACACCCAGTCGAGCAACGACTACAGCGGCGCCGCGGGTTCAGCCAATGGCGCTGAGGAGGTCGCTGCAGGCCTTTTCGCAACGACGGCAGGCGTCAGCACACAGCTTGCAGTGCTCGTGCATGTCGGCGTGAGCCTCGCAGTCTTCGGCGCAAGTAGCGCACGCGGCACGGCAGGCCTTGAGCAACTCGGTGACCACGGTCAGGTTGCTGCCCGTTCGGCGACTCAGGACGGAAGCGGTGGCGACGCAGACATCGGCGCAGTCGAGATTGGTACGGATGCAGTTCCGCAGGTCGGCAACCGCCTCTTCTGCCAAGCAGGCGTCCGCGCCGTGCGGGGAATCAAGGTAGGTCCGGTGCCAGCGACGCATGAATCGTGGCCCCAGGCCGGGGAAGAAACCGGCCGGTAGCTGTTCAACGTGCAACTGCGCGGTCGCGCCGAGATCAGCGATCGTGGCGTACCGCAGCACGAGATCGTCCTCCGTCGCCGGTCCCGGCCGTGGGCAAGGCGCCGTCCGCGCACGGTAGAGCAGGCGGTAGCGCCACGTCGGTCGACACATAAGCTGACTCCCTTCTTCGGTCAAATCAGACCGGGCCCGGCCACTTGCGCGCCGGAAATGCCGGCTCGGTTAGTGGGAGAGCGGCCAGAGCTCGGAAACTCGACAGTGAAACTTGCATCTCGGCCGGGCCCGTCACTGTGCGCTCGAATGTTCCCGCCGTGGGCTTCGACGAGTGCGCGAGTGATGGTCAGGCC
>NZ_JAALDU010000170.1 GCF_014145015.1 Dietzia sp. E1
CGTGCCCGCCGCGGCCGCGCTGCGCCAGGTCTCGTTCCGGTTGTCCGCGACCGACGACCAGTTCGCCTCGATCGCCAAGTTCCGCGCCGGCCGCCTCATGTGGGCCCGCGTCGCCGAACTGCTGGACGCCCCCGAGGCCGGCGGCGCGCCGCAGCACGCCGTGACCTCCGCCGCCATGATGTCGCGCCGCGACCCGTGGGTGAACATGCTGCGCACGACACTGGCCGCATTCGGCGCCGGCGTGGGCGGGGCCACCTCCGTGACGGTCCTGCCCTTCGACGCCTCCATTCCCGGCGGGCTCGAGAGCACCTCCCGCTCGTTCGCCGAGCGCATGGCCCGCAACACCCAGCTCCTGCTCCTCGAGGAGTCCCACCTGGGCCACGTCGTGGACCCGGCGGGCGGCTCCTGGTACGTCGAGTCGATCACCGACTCCCTCGCGGACGCCGCGTGGTCGGCCCTGCAGACCATCGAGGCCGAGGGCGGCCTGGTCGCGGCGATCGAGTCGGGGACCGTCCGCGAGGCGATCGCGCGGGTCCGTGAGGCCCGCGACACCGACATCGCCCACCGCACGGCGCCTGTCACGGGAGTGTCCGAGTTCCCGAACCTGGCCGAGCAGCCGCTCGACGCCTCCCGGCGCGGCGGTGACGACTACCGGTACGGCCGCGCGTTCGAGGACCTGCGTGACCGCTCCGACGCGCACCTGGAGGCGACCGGGTCCCGGCCGACCGTCCTGTTGGCGGGTCTGGGCCCGCAGGCCGAGACGACGCCGCGTGTGACGTTCGTGGCCAACCTGCTCGCCGCCGGCGGCATCGAGGCGCGCAACCCGGGTGTCACCGAGGCCGGCCAGTACGCCACCGCCCGCGAGGGTGAGGACATCGCCGTGCTCTGCGGCGCCGACAAGCGCTACGCCACCGAGGGGGAGGCCGCCGTGCGCGCACTCCGCGACGCGGGCGTGTCGACCGTCTACCTCGCCGGGGCCGAGAAGGGCTTCCCGGTGGGCGCCACCGACCGCCCGGACGGCTACCTGGCGCTCGGCATCGACGCCGTCGCCGCCCTGACCACCCTCCTCGACCAGCTGGGAGTGAAGTGATATGACGACCTTCCCCGATTTCAGCACCGCCTCCCTCCGCGACACCGACGGCCCCGACGCCCGGGCGGCCGCCGTGGCGGTCGAGGACGGCATCGCCTCCGACGCGCACTGGGAGACGCCCGAGGGTATCGACGTCAAGCGCGTCTACACCAAGGCCGACCGTGACGCCGTCGAGGCCGGCACCGCCCCGACCGACGACGGCGAGAAGATCACCCCCTTCCCGTTGGACACCGTGCCCGGTGCGGCTCCGTTCCTCCGCGGGCCGTACCCGTCGATGTACGTGAACCAGCCGTGGACCATCCGCCAGTACGCCGGCTTCTCCACCGCTGCCGAGTCCAACGCCTTCTACCGCCGCAACCTCGCCGCCGGGCAGAAGGGCCTGTCCGTGGCGTTCGACCTCGCCACCCACCGCGGTTACGACTCCGACCACCCGCGCGTGGCCGGTGACGTGGGCATGGCCGGCGTGGCGATCGACTCCATCCTCGATATGCGGGAGCTGTTCGACGGCATCGACCTCTCGTCGGTGTCGGTGTCGATGACCATGAACGGTGCGGTCCTCCCGATCCTGGCGTTCTACGTGGTCGCGGCCGAGGAGCAGGGGGTGACGCCGGAGCAGCTCGCGGGGACCATCCAGAACGACATCCTCAAGGAGTTCATGGTCCGCAACACCTACATCTACCCGCCCAAGCCGTCCATGCGGATCATCTCGGACATCTTCGCCTACACCTCCCAGAAGATGCCGCGCTTCAACTCCATCTCGATCTCCGGGTACCACATCCAGGAGGCCGGGGCGACGGCCGATCTCGAGCTCGCGTACACGCTGGCCGACGGTGTCGAGTACCTACGTGCCGGCCTGGACGCGGGCCTGGACATCGACAAGTTCGCACCGCGGTTGTCGTTCTTCTGGGCGATCGGCATGAACTTCTCCATGGAGATCGCCAAGCTGCGCGCCGGACGTCTGCTGTGGAGTGAGCTCGTCGAGAAGTTCGGTCCGAAGAACCCCAAGTCCAAGTCGCTGCGGACCCACTCTCAGACCTCGGGCTGGTCGCTGACGGCCCAGGACGTGTTCAACAACGTCGCCCGCACCTGCATCGAGGCCATGGCATCCACACAGGGCCACACGCAGTCGCTGCACACCAACGCTCTCGACGAGGCGCTCGCGCTGCCGACCGACTTCTCCGCGCGCATCGCCCGCAACACCCAGCTGCTGCTGCAGCAGGAGTCGGGCACCACCCGTCCGATCGACCCGTGGGCCGGCTCGTACTACATCGAGTGGCTCACGGCCCAGCTCGCCGACAAGGCCCGGCTCCACCTGCTGGAGATCGAGGAGGCCGGCGGCATGGCGCAGGCCATCGGCGAGGGCATCCCCAAGCTGCGCATCGAGGAGGCCGCGGCCCGCACGCAGGCGCGCATCGACTCCGGCCGCCAGCCGGTCATCGGCGTGAACAAGTACGTCGTCACCGAGGACCAGGAGATCGAGGTCCTCAAGGTCGACAACTCGCGCGTGCGCTCCGAGCAGCTCGCCAAGCTGGAGAAGCTGCGGGCCGAGCGCGACGAGGACGCCTGCCAGGCCGCCCTCGCCCGACTGACGGAGGCCGCCTCCGGTGGCCCCAGCAGCGACCTGGAGAACAACCTCCTCGCGCTGGCCATCGACGCCGCCCGGGCCCACGCCAGCATCGGTGAGATCTCCGACGCGCTGGAGAAGGTCTACGGTCGTCACAAGGCCGAGATCAAGACCCTGTCCGGTGTGTACCGGCAGGAGGTCACCAAGGAGGGCGCCGTGGACAACGTCACCCGGGCCATGCGGATGGCCGATGCGTTCGCCGAGCAGGACGGGCGCCGCCCGCGGATCCTGCTGGCCAAGATGGGCCAGGACGGTCACGACCGCGGCCAGAAGGTCGTCGGTACCGCGTTCGCCGACCTCGGCTTCGACGTGGACATGGGTCCGCTGTTCCAGACGCCGGAGGAGGTGGCCCAGCAGGCCGCCGACGCCGACGTCCACGTGGTGGGCGTGTCCTCGCTCGCGGCCGGGCACCTCACGCTCGTGCCGGCGCTGCGTTCGGCTCTGGCCGAGGTGGGCCGCGAGGACATCATGGTCACCGTCGGCGGCGTGATCCCTCCCGGCGACTTCCAGGAACTCTACGACGCCGGTGCCGCCGCGATCTACCCGCCCGGCACGGTCATCGCCGAGGCCGCGATCGGGCTGCTCGACACCCTCGCCGGCGAGCTCGGCTACGACCTGTCGTCGGCGGCCACCGACGCCACGGAGGCCTGATCGGACGTGGCACGGCTCGGCTCGGGACCTGATCCGGCGGGTTCGGGGAACCCCCTGGGCGCCATGTCCACCACGGCGGGCACCGGCGCCCCGCGGGGTCCGGTGCCCAGGTCGACCGGGCCGCGCCCCCGCCGCGAGATCGACGTCGACGCGCTGCTCGAGGGAGTGCTGGAGGACCGGCGGCCCGTGCTGGCCCGCGCGATCACCCTGCTCGAGTCCACCAATCCGGCCCACCGGGAGAAGGCCCAGCAGCTGCTCCTCGGCGCCCTGCCGCACGCCGGCGGGGCGTTGCGGATCGGCATCACCGGGGTGCCGGGAGTCGGCAAGTCGACGTTCATCGAGTCCCTCGGCCTCTATCTGGTGGAGCAGGGCCACAAGGTGGCGGTCCTCGCCGTCGACCCCTCCTCCACGCGTACCGGTGGCTCGATCCTCGGCGACAAGACCCGCATGGCCACTCTCTCCACCGAGCCGCGGGCCTACATCCGGCCCTCGCCGACCTCCGGCACGCTCGGCGGCGTCGCGAAGGCGACGCGGGAGACGATGGTCCTGCTCGAGGCCGCCGGTTTCGACGTCATCCTCGTCGAGACCGTCGGCGTGGGCCAGTCCGAGGTGACCGTGGCCGGCATGGTCGACTGCTTCACCTTCCTCACTCTCGCGCGGACGGGTGATCAGCTGCAGGGCATCAAGAAGGGCGTCCTCGAGCTCGCCGACGTGGTGGCCGTGAACAAGGCCGACGGGCCGCACGTGAAAGACGCCCAGCGGGCCGCCCGCGAGCTGGGGGCCGCGCTGCGCCTGGTCAGGCCGGCCGATGCGGTGTGGAAGGTCCCCGTCCTCACGATGTCCGGCCTCGAGGGCGAGGGCCTCGAGGGCTTCTGGGACGCGGTCCGCAAGCACCAACAGACGATGGCCGAGATAGGCGAGGTCGAGGCGCGTCGCGCCCGCCAGCAGGTCGACTGGACCTGGTCGATGGTGCACGAGACCCTCATGGCACGCCTGGCCGCGGATCCCGACGTCAAGAGGGTGGCGCCCGAGGTCGAGCAGCAGGTCCGCGACGGCACGCTCACGGCGGCCCTCGCCGCACAGGCGATCATCGACGCCTTCGACTCCTGACCGATCGCGGAGAGCCCGGATCGCGCGGCGCCGAGCGGCACGGTCAGGCGCCCCACCACCGCTTCCGCAGATACGCACGCTCGGCGTCGTTGAGGGCGAGCTCGTGAGCGCGTGACCACGCCTCTCGAGCCTCCTCCGACCGGCCGAGCATCTCGAGCGTGACCGCGCGGGCCTCGTGGAACGGGTGATGCCGCCGGAGCGCGGGGTCGGCGGACAGAGCCTCGAGTTCGGCGAGCCCGACCGCCGGCCCGTCGCGGCGTCCGCGGGCCACCGCCCTGCCCAGACGCACCGTCGGACCGGGCGCGATGCGGGCCAGAGCGTCGTACAGGACCGCGATCTGGGCCCAGTCGGTGCTGTCGAAGGTCGCGGCCTCGGCGTGCACGGCCGCGATGGCCGCCTGAACGGCGTACGGCCCCGGCCCGCCGGACGCGGACTCGCGGGCCAGCGCCAGCCCCTCATCGAGGAATAGCGGATCCCAGGACGCGCGATCCTGCTCTCCCAACGGGACGGGCGTCCCGCCGGGACCGGCGCGGGCGGGCGCGCGCGCCTGGGTGAGCAGCATCAGGGCCAGCAGTCCCGTCACCTCTCCGACCCCCGGCAGGAGCCGGTGGATGATCCGTGCCAACCGGATCGCCTCCGCCGTCAGGTCCGACCTGATGTGGGCGGTGCCCCCGGTCGCCGCGTACCCCTCCGTGAAGATGAGGTAGATGACGGCGAGCACGGCGGGAAGACGGCGGGGGATTTCGGACGCCTCGGGTACCCGTACGGGGATGCGGGTGACCCGCATCCGCTTCTTGGCGCGCACGAGCCGCTGCTGCATGGTGGCGACCGGAACCAGGAACGCGTGCGCGATCTCCACGGTCGTCAGCCCGGCGAGGTGGCGCAGGCACAACACCACCTGTTCCTCGACCCTCAGGGTGGGGTGGCAGCAGGCGAAGAAGAGCTCGAGTCGGTCGTCCGGGATCTCATCGGGATCGGCGGGGGAGAGCGCCGCGGCGGGCAGGCGGCGCGGGTCCTGCTCCACCTTGAGTCGAGCGAGCCTCTCGGTGAGGGCGCGCTCCCGACGAAGCCGGTCGATCGCCTTGCGGGTGGCCGTGGTCATGAGCCAGGCCAGCGGGCGGTCCGGTACTCCGGTACGCGGCCATGACTCCGCCGCGGCGACGAGCGCGTCCTGCGCGGCGTCCTCCGCGAGGTCCAGGTCGCCGAATCGCGAGACCAGCGCCGCCAGCAGCCGCGCGCGCTCCTCCTGCCGGATCCGGAGCAGCGCGTCGGGGAGCGCCGGGCGTCCGGCAGTCACGGCGGGGCCCCGGTTCCGCTCGCCGCCCGGCGGATCCTCATCAGTACTCCGCGATCGCTCGGACCTCGACCCGACCACCGTGCACGCCGGGGCACCTCGCGGCCCAGGCCAGCGCCTCGTCGATGTCCGCGACGTCGATGACGATGGTCCCACCGACGAATTCCCGGCTCTCGGGGAGCGGACCCGAGGTGACCACCGGCTCCGCGCCTCCGGGCGGGCACGCGACGCTCACACCTGTCTCCGGATCCTCGAGGGCGAACCCTCCGGCCAGCACGCCGGCCTTGTCAAGCTCCGCGTCGAACGCCATGAACGCCTCCGGGCCGGGGCCCTGCTCGGCGTCGTCGTTGGCGGGCTCCCCGCAGCGCGCGTCGTCGAGGTTTCCGAAGAGCAGTAGTACGTATTTCATTGGTATCACCTGGCCGTTCGTGGTGGACGCCGGTCGCCGGAGTGCGCCGACACCATGATGACGAACTGGAGCGACCGGGATCGACACCTCCGCAGAAGTTTCTTCTCGCGGGCGCGCCCGGACACGCCACGTCGTGGGACGTCCGCGCCGGCGGTCAGCGTCGTTCGAGCACCCTGCGCGCGGGCTCCTCGAGGAATCGGTGACTCGCTGCGCCCGCCGCCAGTGAACCCGCGACGGTGACCGGCCAGATGACCGCCATGCGCGGCGCCCACAGCGGGGTGCGGGTGAGGGGGAACGCGGCGTGCAGCACGAGTTGGTGCCACAGGAAGATCCCGTACGACCAGGTACCGACCTTCTGCAGCGGAGCCGATTCCAGCACGGGGAACCGTGTGCCCTCCGGCGCCAGGACGACAGGGGCCAGGACGAGGAACGCCATCGTGCCCGCCAGCCCGGTGCGGGCGGCGAACTCGAGCGGCCCCGGATGGACGAATCCCTCGGAGAACCACGCCGGCACGGTGGTGACGACCAGCGCCGCCCCACCGGCGATCCACCAGCCCCAGCGCGCGAGTCGATCGCGACACGCCCGGACGAGCGTGCCGGGCGGGGCCGTCACGATCTCGGCCAGCAGCATCCCCGCGGCGAACCAGGCGGTGAACGACGGTGGGAGGATCTGCACGTTGACATCGGTCGGCAGGAGGCCGAGCGCGTGCCACGGGATCATGGGGAACACCAGACCGGACGCGCCGAACGCGGCGATGGCCGGGATCCGCCACTTCGCGGCGTCGCCGCGCAGGCCCCTCAGCGCGGTCCACAGCAGTGGGAACGCGAGGTAGTACGCCATCTCCACCGCGAGCGACCATGCATGGGTGAGGCCGGCGACGAGGAAGTTCGACGTGTAGATCTGCGTGAGGGTCAGGTTGGCGATCCACGAGGCGGGCCCGTTGACGTGGTTCTGCTCGAGCAGCAGCATCGCGGCGGCGACCAGCACGGCGTAGGCCGGCATGATCCGCACGAGCCGCGAGCGCAGGTACTCGCGTGTGGGCCTCGCCGTTCCCGGCCTGTCCCGGCGGGCGTGATCGGCGTGCGCACGCCACAACAGGAAACCGGACTTGGCGAAGAACACCGCGACGGCCAGGTCGAGACGGCCGAACAGTCTCTTGATCGGCGAGCCGGTGGACGACCGCGTGACGAACGCGACGTGCGTGGTGAGCACGCCGACGGCGGCGAGGCCGCGGATCCCCTCGAGCGCCGGGACGAAGCCCTTGGCGCCAGCCGGAGGGCGTATCGCGCCGCCCGGGCCCGGGGTCCCCGGGGTGTGTCCCGCACGCGCAGAGCCGGACCCCGCGGCCGCGACCGATGTCGTGGTGTCGACCGGGTGGACGGAACCAGGGGTCGCGGCGCCCGGACCCGCCATCGTGAACACCGGCCGGCCCGCCCGAC
>NZ_JAALDU010000171.1 GCF_014145015.1 Dietzia sp. E1
CCTATCCGCCGTCGCCGACCGCACGCCCGGTTACGTGGCGGGCGACATGCGGGCGCTGACCCGCGAGGCGGCCCTGCGCGCGGCCGCCCGTGCCGCCGACGGCACCGACAGCGGCACCGACGGCACGGGAGCCGCGGACGACGCCCTCTCCGGCGCCCGCCTCGAGCAGGAGGACCTCCTCGGCGCTATCAGCGTGATCCGGCCGCTCTCCCGCTCGGGGACGGAGGAGCTGAGCCTGGGCTCGATCACGCTCGACGACGTCGGCGACATGGAGGAGGTGCGTCAGGCGCTCACCGAGACGGTACTGTGGCCGCTGCAGCACCGCGAGTCCTTCGAGCGCCTCGGCGTGCAGCCACCGCGGGGCGTCCTGCTGTACGGCCCGCCCGGCTGCGGCAAGACGTTCGTGGTCCGTGCACTCGCGGCGAGCGGGCGGCTGACCGTACACATGGTCAAGGGCGCCGAGCTCATGGACAAGTGGGTCGGGTCGTCGGAGAAGGCTGTCCGCGACCTGTTCCGCAAAGCCCGCGACTCGGCGCCGTCCCTGGTGTTCCTCGACGAGATCGACGCGCTCGCCCCACGTCGCGGCCAGACCGGCGACTCCGGCGTGGGCGACCGCGTCGTTGCCGCGCTGCTCACCGAGCTCGACGGCGCCGAACCGCTGGGCGACGTCGTCATCCTCGGCGCCACCAACCGGCCCGAGCTCATCGATCCCGCGTTGCTCCGCCCCGGGCGGCTCGAGCGACTGGTGTTCGTCCCGCCGCCGGACGCGGAGGCCCGCGCCGACATCCTGCGCGCGGCTGGCCGTGACGTCCCGCTGGCCGACGACGTCGACCTGGACGAGCTCGCCGCCGACCTCGACGGCTACTCCGCCGCCGACTGCGCGGCCCTGCTGCGTGAATCGGCGTTGACCGCGATGCGCCGGGACATCGACGCGGCCGAGGTCACCGCCGACGACGTGGCCCGCGCGCGCATCGCCGTGCGGCCGTCGCTCGACCCCGACCAGGTCGAGAACCTGCGGCTCTACGCGGAGCGGCGCGCCGACTGAGCGGGCCCGGGACCCCGAGGCGTCGGCCACACGGGCTTGCCGGGTCCGCGGGCGGCAGCTTATGGTGGGCGGCATGCGGACACTTCTCGTAGTAACCGGACGTAACGGGGCCTGACAGACCGGCACCCCCGTTGCGTGGTTGCTCTTTCTCCGTCGGTCATCCTCACCGACGTCGAGAAGCGAGAACACCATGAACGCCCCCGCGCACCACCTCCCCAGCGCCATCAACGGCCGCACCACCCGCAGCGCCGGCTCCGATGCCACCACCGCCCGCGACGCCGAGACGCCCTGCCCCTTCGCCGAACGCTTCGGGCGGCGCATGCCCCGCGGATTCGCCGAGGAGGCGGCCGGGATGGACTGGCGGGCCCTCGTCGACACCTACGCCCCCTCGTCCGACCACTTCCACCTGGCCGATTTCTCGCGGCGCCCGCTCGGTCGTGGGATCACCGCCTACGAGGCGATCCTGGCCACCCGCACCGCCGACGACGCGCCCGGAGACTTCCGCGCTCACCGTCTCACCACCGAGTCCTGTGGCGACCTCACGGCGATGTCGGAGATGCTGAGCCGGGTCGGCGCGCCCGCCGAGATCGAGCGGTTCCACCAGTACGAGGGGCGCGGGTTCGACGAGGCGACGTCGTCGTGGTGCACCATCCTGCGAGCGACGAGCGGCAGGCGCGAGACGTGGGCACTCGGCTTCGGCCAGACCGCGGCGGAGGCGTCCATCTCCGCGCTGCTCAGCGCAGCGACCCGTCTTCACCTGCGGTGAAAGCGGCTCGAAACGCTGTTCTGTAAAGTAAGCGCAGTAACCACGCCCCGGTCGACACCGGTCGCCCGCCCCCTCCCGGCGGGTCCATCCGCATGTCGTCGTCCGATCGACGTAAGGAGAGGAGCCGCCGGTGATCGTGATCCTCGCGGCTCATGCCGTGGCCGCCCTGATCGCGATCCCACTGGTGCTGAGGCTCGGACGCCGCGCCTTCCCTCTCCTGGCCCTCGTCCCCGCCGCCGGCGCGGTATGGGTGGCCGCCAATCTCGACCGCGTTCCCACGGAAACCGTCCAGTGGGCGCCCGCCATCCACCTGACCCTGGACCTGCGGATGGACGCGCTCTCCGCGCTGATGTCCCTCATCGCGCTGGGCGTGGGCGCGCTCGTGCTGTTCTACTGCACCTGGTATTTCGACGACACCGAGCCCCGCCTGCACCTGTTCGCGGCGGAGATGGTCGCGTTCGCTGGTGTGATGTTCGGCCTGGTCGTGGCCGACAACATGGTCCTGCTGTACATCTTCTGGGAGATCACGTCCGTCCTGAGCTTCCTCCTCGTCGGCCACTACGCCGAGCGGGCGACGTCCCGCCGCGCGGCCAC
The DNA here is from genome assembly GCF_014145015.1 of Dietzia sp. E1. Taxonomy (GTDB): domain Bacteria; phylum Actinomycetota; class Actinomycetes; order Mycobacteriales; family Mycobacteriaceae; genus Dietzia; species Dietzia cinnamea_A. Next base: position 2,406 of record NZ_JAALDU010000171.1, read on the forward strand.
GCAGGCGCTGCTCGTCACCACCCTGGGCGGCCTGGCGATGCTGGTGGGCATGATCATCCTGGCCCAGGAGGCCGGGACCTACCTGCTCAGCGAGATCGTCGCGACCCCGCCGTCCGGCACCCTCGTGCACTGGGCGCTCGCCCTGGTGATCGTCGGCGCGACGAGTAAATCCGCCATCGCCCCCCTGCATTTCTGGCTGCCGGGAGCCATGTCCGCGCCCACCCCCGTGAGCGCGTACCTGCATTCCGCGGCGATGGTCAAAGCCGGCGTCTTCCTCATCGCCGCCTTCAGCCCCGGCCTCTCCGGATCGTCCACCTGGCAGCTGCCGCTCATCGTTCTCGGTCTGGTCTCGCTGCTCATGGCCGGGTGGCGGGCGCTCCGCGAGACCGACCTCAAGCTGGTCCTCGCCTTCGGCACCGTCTCGCAGCTGGGGTTCCTGCTGGTTCTGGTGGGCATCGGCTCGCGGGACACGATGCTCGCCGGGCTCACCATGCTGCTGGCACACTCGCTGTTCAAGTCCGCGCTGTTCATGGCCGTCGGCGTCATCGACAAGGCCACCGGCACCCGGGAGATCCGCGAGCTGTCCGGTCTGGGCCGCAAGAGCCCCGCGCTCGCCCTCTTCTTCGCCCTCGCCGCCGCCTCGATGGCCGGCCTGCCGCCCTTCCTCGGGTTCGTCGGCAAAGAGTCCGCGTTCGCCACCACGCTGACGGAGGAGCGGCTGCACGGTATGCCGGCGCTCGTCGTCACCGCAGGCCTGGTCGCCGGCTCGGTGCTCACCTTCTCCTACACCGCCCGACTGGTCATGGGCGCCTTCCGCTCCAAACCGTTCTTCCCCGACGGGACCAGCCCCGCGGTGGCCGGGTCGAAGCCGATCAGCCCGTTCTTCCTCTCGGTCCCCGCCCTCCTCTCCGTCGCCGGCCTCCTGCTCGGTGTGTGGTCGGCACCCGTCGAGGAACTGCTCACCCGGTTCGTCGACGTGGCGTTCCCGCCCGGCAGCCCCTGGGCCGGTGCCGAGCCCTACCACCTCGGACTGTGGCACGGCGTCGGCGTCCCGCTAGCCCTCACGGTGGTCGTGTACGTCCTCGGCACCCTGCTCTACGTCGCGCAGCGGACGGTCGAACGGATGCAGTTCGAGACCCCCGCTCTGGGCAACGCGGACCGCATCTACGACGCCGTCCTGCGCTTCTTCGACCTCCTGTCGCTGCGCCTGACCGCCAGCATCCAGCGCGGCTCCCTCCCGCTGACCCTGGGCATCATCCTGTTCACGCTCGTGGTGTTCCCCTTCGCGTCCCTGCTGGTCGGTACGCGCGAGGGGCTGCGGATGGAACTGTCGGCCAACCCGGTCGTGTTGTTCGTCATGATCCCCATGACCGTCGCCGCCGTGGCCGCCACCGTCCTGCGCAACCGCCTCGCCGCGGTCATCTGCATGTCGGTGACCGGTTACGGCGTCGCCGTGATCTTCGCCTTCCACGGCGCCCCGGACCTCGCGCTGACCCAGGCCCTGGTCGAGACCCTCATGATGGTCGCATTCGTCCTGGTTCTGCGCACGATGCCCGCCGAGGTGCCCCTGTCCGACGGTTTCCGCCGGCTGCGGGCCTGGCTCGGCATCGGGGTGGGCCTCCTCGTCGTCATCGTCGGCGCGTACGCCATCAACGCACGTCAGCACCCGGCCGTGTCCACGGTCTTCCCGGACATCGCCTACCAGATCGGCAACGGCGCCAACGCCGTCAACGTCACCCTCGTCGACATCCGCGCCTGGGACACCCTCGGCGAGATCACCGTGCTACTGGTCGCCGCGACCGGTGTGGCGAGCCTCGTCTTCCGCAACCGTCGCTACGGCTCCGGGCCGCGCATCGCCGACGCCGACAAGACCCGCTCCGGCCGGCGCGGGATCGAGGCGGCCCGCATCGTCATCGAGGCACCGGGGGCCTCGCCCGGCCGGTGGCTGGTCGGCGCGACCGTGCGCGACCCCCGCGCCCGCTCGCTCGTCCTCGAGGTCACCACCCGGCTCATCTTCCCCACGATGATGATCCTGAGCCTGTTCTTCTTCTTCGCCGGCCACAACAACCCCGGCGGCGGCTTCGCCGGCGGTCTGGTCGCGGGTCTCGCGCTCGTGCTGCGCTACATCGCGGGTGGCCGCTACGAGCTCGGCGAGGCCGTCCCGATCGACGCCGGACGGATCCTCGGAGCCGGCCTGCTCCTGGCCGCCGGCACCGCCGCCGCCTCGATGGTCCTCGGAGCGCCGCCGCTGTCCAGCGCCACTTTCGAGTGGACGCTGCCGGTGTTCGGCGACGTCAAGCTCGTCACGGCACTGTTCTTCGACGCGGGCGTGTACCTCATCGTCGTCGGCCTGGTCCTCGACATACTCCGCAGCCTCGGGGCGCGACTCGACCTCGATGCCGAGGACCTCGAGGAGCTGCGGGCCGTCTACGTCGACGCCACCGACTCGCCCTCCACCGCAGCCCTACGCCGCGTCCCCGGTGTCGACGGCCAGGCGCCGCGGTCCGACCTGGCCGCCCGCCGTGCCGCCCGCCTCGAGGCCGCCGAGAACCAGGGCACCACTCCCCGGGGGATGCCATGACCGCCGACTTCGCACTACTACTCATGGCCGGTGTCCTCAGTGCCACCGGCGTCTACCTGCTGCTCGAACGCGCGATCATCAAGATCCTGCTCGGCATCATGATCCTGTCGAACGGCGTCAACCTGCTCATCCTCGCCGCGGGCGGGCCCCCGGGTAACCCGCCCATCCGGGACCGGTCGTGGGGCGACAACACCGTCGACTCGGATCCGCTGTCCCAGGCGATGATCCTCACCGCGATCGTCATCACCGCCGGCGTGGGGGCGTTCATCCTGGCACTGGCGTACCGCTCGTACCAGTTCACCACCGTGGACGAGGTCGCCGACGACGCCGAGGACACCAAGATCGCCCAGCGCTCCCCCACCGACGCGTGGTCCGCACCGGACCGCGACGCCTCGGACGACCAGACGACGGGCCAACCCACCGAACTCGGCGACCACGTGGACTACGACGACGAGGACCTCGAGGAGGCCGAGGCCGAAGCCGAGGCCCGGGCGGAAGCCCGCGCGGAGGCCAGGGCGAGAGCCGAGGCCGAGGCGCGGAGAGTCGACCGACGTGAGAGGCGGTACAAGAAGGCCGGGAAGGAGGAGGATCTGTGATCTCTCCCGACCTCTTCGGGTACCTCATCCCCTCCGTCGTCCTCGCACCGCTGCTCGCGGCAGCGCTGTGCCTGGTGGTCTCGCGCCGGCCCCGGGTCCAGAACATCATCACGATCACCACCCTCACCGGTCTGCTGATCGTCTCGGGCGTCCTGCTCGTGCTCACCGACTCGCACGGCATGCACACGGTGCAGGTGGGCGGATGGGACGCCCCCGTCGGCATCACCCTGGTCGCCGATCGGCTCAGCGCCCTCATGCTCTGCGTGTCCGCCATCGTGCTGCTGACGGTCATCATCTACGCCGTCGGGCAAGGTGTCCGTGACGGCGACGGCGACCAGCCCACCTCGATCTTCCTGCCCACCTACCTCGCGCTGGCCGCCGGGCTCAACGCCGCCTTCATCGCGGGCGACCTGTTCAACCTGTTCGTCGGCTTCGAGATGTTGCTGGCCGCCTCGTACGTGCTGCTCACACTCGGCGCCAGCCAGGAACGGGTCCGCGCGGGCGTGTCGTACACCGTCGTGTCGATGGTCTCGTCGATGGTCTTCCTGCTGGGCATCGCGCTGACCTATTCGGCTGTGGGCACCCTCAACCTGGCCCAGCTGGCCACGCGCATGGTCGAGGTGCCGGAAGGGCTGCGCAACACCATCTTCGCCGTGTTCCTCGTGGCGTTCGGCATCAAGGCCGCCGTCTTCCCGCTCTCGACCTGGCTGCCCGACTCGTACCCGACCGCGCCCGCCCCGGTCACCGCCGTGTTCGCCGGCCTGCTCACGAAGGTCGGTGTGTACGCGATCATCCGCTTCCACACCCTCGTGTTCCCCGGGGGAGGGATGGACGGGGTTCTGCTCGTCGCGGGCCTGCTGACGATGGTCGTGGGTATCCTCGGCGCGATCGCACAGTCCGACATCAAGCGGATCCTGTCCTTCACGCTGGTCAGTCACATCGGCTACATGATCTTCGGCATCGCGCTGTCCAGCGAGTCCGGGCTCAGCGCGGCGATCTACTACGTCGGCCACCACATCATCGTCCAGACCACCCTCTTCCTCGTCGTCGGTCTCATCGAACGCCAGGCCGGGTCGTCGTCCCTCCGCCGGTTGGGGTCTCTCGGTGTGGCCAGCCCGGTCCTCGCGGTCACGTTCCTCATCCCGGCGCTCAACCTCGGCGGCATCCCGCCGTTCTCCGGGTTCATCGGCAAGCTCGCGGTGGTCCAGGCCGGCGCCGAGGAAGGCGGAGCCCTGATGTGGGTGCTCATCGCCGGCGCGATGGTCACCAGCCTGTTGACGCTCTACGTGGTCGCGCGCGTGTGGTCCAAGGCGTTCTGGCGGCCGCGGGCCGACGCCCCCGAGGGCGCCCTCGCGCTCGCGCGGCCGCTGTCCCTGCTCCCGTCCGACGAGTACGTCGAGTTCGACGAGCGCGAGGAGGTCGGCAAGATGCCCTGGAGCATGCTGGCCCCGACCTGGGCACTCATCGTGGTCTCGCTGCTCATGACGGTGTTCGCGGGACCCCTGCTCGAGGTCACCGACGGCGCCGCCGCCACCCTGCGCGAACGGACCGAGTACCTGTACACCGTTCCCACCGACGGGTCGCCCGAGCGGTACGTCGGCTCCGTGACGGGGGTGCGCTGACATGGCACGCAAGGTCTCACTCGACCCGCGGGTCCTCGGCGCCCGCACCTTCATGACACTGTGGCTGGCCGTCGCGTGGGTGCTGCTGTGGGGCACCGTGGAGATCGGGACCATCGTCTCCGGCCTGCTCGTGGCGACCCTGGTGATGGTCGTCCTGCCCCTCCCCCGCGTCCCCGTCGAGGGCCTGCTGCGGCCACTGTCCACCGCGTGGCTCGTGCTGGTCGTGGCCTTCTACCTGATCCGCTCGTCGTTGGTCGTCGCATGGCTCTCGATCCGGCCGAAGCCGCCGCCCCGGTCCGCGGTGCTGCGGGCGCCGATGCGGCTGAAGTCCGATTTCACCCTCGCCCTCGCGGTGAACACCCTCAACCTGCTGCCCGGCGGCATCGTGGTCCGCGTCGACCCCGTGGCCCGCTACGTGTACGTCCACGTCCTGGACGCCGGCACCGACGAGGCCGTGGAGCAGTTCCGCCGCCAGACCGCGCACGTGGAGAAGCTCTACCTCCGCGCCTTCGAGCGGGACGAGGACTGGAAGCCGAGCCCCGAGCACTACTCGGCCCCCGCAGACAGCGCCCCGAGCGCCGCGGACACCGCCGTGCCCGAGGAACCGGTGGATCCCGCCGGCGTCGCGGACCCGGCGAATCCCGACGACGCCGGGCCGTCCGGCTCAGGAGTCGCTGACGGCCACGAGCAGAGCGCTGATGGCGCGGAGAGCACCGACGGCGAGAAGAAGCCATACGACCCCGGCACGAAAGAGGAGGGACCCTGGTGAGCGTCGCACTCGTCCTCTGGATCCTCGCCATCATCGCGCTGACGGCCGCGATGTTCACCACCATGATCCGTCTGGTCGGCGGTCCGGGCACCCTCGACCGGCTCATCTCGCTCGACACGCTGGTCGCCGTCGCGCAGGGCGGCATCGGCGTCTACATCGCGTGGACCAAGGACACCACGCCGGCGGCAGCACTGGTCGCGCTCGCCCTGGTCGCGTTCCTGGGCTCGGTGTCCGTGGCAAGGTTCCGTGTCCGCGACAACGTCGGCACCCCCGAGGAGGCCATCACATGAGCGACGACTTCGTCGAGATCATCTCCGCCCTGTTCGTCCTCGCCGGGGCGCTGCTGACGCTGTGCAGCGCCATCGGCCTCGCCCGGTTCCGCGACACTCTCAGCCGCATGCACCCGGCGGCCAAGCCGCAGGTCCTCGGGCTCGTGCTCATCCTGATCGGCGCGGGTATCCGCGTCTTCCCGAACATCGACCTCGGGATGCTCGTGCTGGCCGGCATCGTGGCCGTGTGCGCCGCGCCCGTGATCGCCAACCGCGTGGGAAACCTCGCCTACCGCGAGAGCGTCCAGGACGGCACCATCACCCACGAGGCGCCCGTGCTCGAGAAGTACACCGGCCCCGGAATCGACGGCCGCGGACCCCTCTGACCGCCGCGTGCGCCGGGCGCCGGGCCCTCCATCGACAAGAGCGGCGCCGGGACTGACCGCCGGGCCCGCGCCGGGCCTCGTCGCGGCTGAGCCCCGC
>NZ_JAALDU010000172.1 GCF_014145015.1 Dietzia sp. E1
CCCAGTCCGCTGACCGTCGCCGCCGACCCGGGCCTGCCGGTCGAGGTCACGCAGGTCGCCTGACTCCGCAGGCGGGCGGCACGGCGCCCGGCGCCGGCACGGCGCCGACGCGGCTAGAACCCGAGAATCGCCATCCCCATCGCGGCGGACGTGAGCGCGAGGACGAGGAACATGAGCATCCACGCGATGCCGAGGTAGCCGATGACGAGGGCCGAGATCGCCATCGCGCGGCCCTCCTGTCCCCGCCGCCTGATCTGCGCGAGCGACACGTGCCCGAGGATCACCACGATCACGGTGATGACCGCGGGCACCAGCGGGACGAACAGGCCGAGGAACGAGCCGAAGACGACGTTGCCCACGGCGACGACGAGGGCTACGAGAGCCAACTCGTTTCCGCCTGCCGGGTGCACCGGGTCATACGGGTCGGACACCGGCCGGTCAGTCCCCGGCCGGTTCGGTGCGATCGACGCGGGTCCGTTGCGCGAAGTACAGGCCGAGCCCGGCGAGCGTGAACCCGCCGATGAAGTTCCCGATGTGGACCGGGATCTGGTTCCACAGCAGCCAGTCGGCGACGCTCACGTCCGCCCCGAGCATCATCCCCGCGGGGATCGTGAAGTGGTTGACCACCGCGTGCTCGTAGCCGAGCGCGAAGAACGTGAGGATCGGCAGCCAGATCGCCAGGATCTTGCCCGAGGTGCTCGAGGAGGAGAACGACATGATCACGCCCAGCGCCACCAGCCAGTTACACAGCACCGCGCTGAGCGTCACCCAGCTCAGCCCGGTGACCAGGCCCGCCTCCTTGTAGGCGATCGTCTTCTCCACCGCGAGGTCGGCGAGGGCCTGGGCGCCGGTCGCGTCCGGCTCCGTGCCCATCCCCGTGAGCACGGAGGTGATCATCCAGGCGGCGGCGAGTCCGCCGATCGTGTGGCCGAGGATCATCCAGCCGAAGACCCGCAGACAGTCCCGCACCCGGACCCGCTTCTCCATGACCGCGAGCGGCACGAGCCCGTAGGCGCCGGTGACGAGTTCCCACCCGAGCAGCACGACCAGGGTGAGGCCGATGGGGAAGAGGACGGCGCCGACGATCTCGACCCCGGTCGCGTCGGTGACCATGACGGCCAGCGTCGTGGCCGCGCCGAGCAGATAGACGGCGAGGAAGCCCCGCAGTGCCAGCTGCCATCCCGGGATGTGGGCCTTCTTCTCCCCGGCGTCGACGGTGGCGGTGACGATGTCGGGAGGGGCTACTGCAGTCATTGCTGGGCCTCGCTGTCCTCGATGGGTGATCGGATCGGGCAGAGGTGTTCTGGTCGCTGACGTCCGTGCGTGCGGGCGAGCCTACCGGCGGCGGGGGGATCCGCAACGCGAAGAGCCTGCACGCGGTTTCCTTGAGTGCTGGCACTCGCCTGTGTAGAGTGCCAATAGACACGGTGCACCGAGGGCGTCACCCGCGACGGCGCACGCGGCGGGCCGGGTCGTACGGAAACCACGGGACGCCCTCGGTGTCCCGGATCTTCGAACCACACTCCGAGCCGCCCGGGATCCGGGCGGCCACACCCCATACGGGAGGATCATCGTGGCGATCAAGCCGCTTGAGGACAAGATTCTCGTCGAGGCCATCGAGGCCGAGACCACCACGGCGTCCGGCCTCGTCATCCCGGACACCGCCAAGGAGAAGCCCCAGGAGGGTACCGTCGTCGCGGTCGGCAAGGGCCGCTTCGACGAGGACGGCGACCGCATCCCCATGGACATCAAGAAGGGGGACAAGGTCATCTACTCGAAGTACGGCGGCACCGAGATCAAGTACGAGGGCAAGGAATACCTGATCCTCTCCTCGCGTGACGTCCTCGCGGTCATCGACTGACGTGAGCCGCGTCAACCCCGCCCCGGCGGCGCCGGCGACTGCCAGGCACCACCGGGGCGGTGGTGTCTCGCGCCGCGACACCGTATCGACCCGACCACCCACTTCCCTCCAGGAGTTCCATCAATGTCCAAGTTGATCGCGTTCGACGAGGAGGCCCGCAAGGGCATGCTCGCCGGTGTCGACGAGCTCGCCGACACCGTCAAGGTCACGCTCGGCCCCAAGGGGCGCCACGTCGTGCTCGCCAAGGCGTTCGGCGGCCCCACCGTCACCAACGACGGCGTCTCCATCGCCCGTGAGATCGAGCTGGCCGAGCCGTTCGCGAATCTCGGGGCGCAGCTCGTCAAGAGCGTCGCCACCAAGACCAACGACGTCGCCGGCGACGGCACCACCACCGCCACCGTGCTCGCCCAGGCCCTCATCCGTGAGGGGCTGCGCAACGTCGCGGCCGGCTCCAACCCGATGGCGATGGGCAAGGGGATCGAGAAGGCCGCCTCCGCCGTCGTGGAGTTCCTCCGCTCGGCCGCGACGCCCGTCTCCGGCTCCGAGGCCGTCGCGCAGGTCGCGACCGTGTCCTCGCGTGACCCCGAGATCGGCCGCATGGTCGCCGAGGCCATGGACGCTGTCGGCGTCAACGGCGTGGTCTCCGTCGAGGAGTCGCAGGGGCTGCACACCGAGGTGTCCGTGACCGAGGGCATCGCCTTCGACAAGGGCTTCCTCTCGCCGTACTTCGTCACGGACCCGGATGAGCAGAAGGCCATCTACGAGGACGTCCTGGTCCTGCTCCACCGCGAGAAGATCAGCTCCCTGCCGGACCTGCTCCCGCTGCTGGAGAAGGTCGCCGAGACCGGCAAGCCGCTTCTAATCGTCGCCGAGGACGTCGACGGCGAGGCGCTGTCGACGCTGGTGGTCAACTCGATCCGCAAGACGCTCAAGGTCGTCGCCATCAAGGCGCCGTACTTCGGTGATCGCCGCAAGGCCTTCCAGGAGGACCTCGCGATCGTCACCAAGGGGCAGGTCGTGAGCCCTGACCTGGGCATGAAGCTGTCCGAGTGCGGACTGGAGGTGCTCGGGCAGGCCCGCCGCGTGACCGTGTCCAAGGACGAGACGATCATCGTCGACGGCGCGGGCGACCAGGCCGACGTCGACGCCCGCGTGGCGCAGCTGCGCCGCGAGGCCGAGGCCACCGACTCCGACTGGGACCGCGAGAAGCTCGAGGAGCGGATCGCCAAGCTCGCCGGCGGCGTCGCCGTGATCCGTGTCGGCGCGGCCACCGAGACCGAGCTGACCGAGCGCAAGCTCCGTGTCGAGGACGCCGTCAACTCGGCCAAGGCCGCCGTCGAGGAGGGCATCGTCGCCGGTGGCGGCTCCGTGCTCGTCCAGGCGGCCGCCGCGCTCGAGCGGCTCGCCGAGGACACCACCGACGCCGACGAGAAGGTCGGCGTGACCGTGGTCCGCAAGGCGCTGTCCGCCCCGCTGTTCTGGATCGCCGCCAACGCCGGCGAGGACGGCTCCGTCGTCGTCAGCAAGGTCGCGGACCTCGGCCCCCGGGACGGTTTCAACGCCGCGACGGGCGAGTACGGCAACCTGGTCTCCGCCGGGATCATCGACCCGGTGAAGGTCACGTCCTCCGCAGTCGTCAACGCGTGCTCGGTGGCCCGCATGGTCCTCACCACCGAGACCGCGATCGTCGAGAAGCCCGAGGAGAAGGGCGCCGACACGCACTCGCACGCCGGTCACTCCCACTGATCGCGACCGGCTCACGGGCCCCGTTCCCCGCACCGGCGGGGAGCGGGGCCCGTCGCCGTTCCATGCCGGTCGTGTGGTCCCGCGCCCGCGGCAAGGGTTACGCTGGGCGCTCAGCAGTACACCCCCGACACTCCGGTCACGCGCCTATTCTGAGCGCGAGCCGCGCCGGCCGCCCTCGGGCCCGGACGTGGGACCCGTCGCGACCCGTGTCGCGCCCCGAGAGAAAGGCCGTGCCCCGTAACACATCCGTGTAACGCGTGGCCCCCCTAATCCGATGACAGGTACAGCAGACGAGTTGGAACTCGCCGTCGCCGACGCGGTCAAGGGTGACCGCGCCGCCGCCGCGCGTGTGCTGGAGCTCGTGCGACCCGGGGTGGTGCGGTACTGCCGCTCCCGCGTCGGAGGTTCGGAGAGGGCCAACCTGTCTGCTGACGATGTCGCCCAGGAGGTGCTGATCGCGGTGCTCTCGGCTCTGCCGGGATACCGGGACCAGGGACGTCCCTTCATGGCTTTCGTGTACGGGATCGCGGCCCACAAGGTCGCGGACGCCCATCGTGGCGCCGCGCGGAACAAGTCCGATCCCGTGGAGTACCTCCCCGAGGTGCTCTCGACCGACACGGGGCCGGAGGACCACGTCCTCGACGGCGAGGTGTCGAGAGCGGTGAGCCGCCTGCTCGACACCCTGCCCGAGAAGCAGCGGGAGATCATCCGACTGCGAGTCGTGGTCGGGCTCTCCGCGGAGGAGACGGCGGAGATCGTCGACAGCACGGCCGGAGCCGTGCGCGTCGCCCAGCACCGGGCGATGAAGCAGCTCCGCGCGAGAATCGAACAGGACGGAGAGGAGCGATGGCGATGAACGACGACGATGTCGACCCCGGCGCCCGGGATGCCGACGCCTCGCTCGACGAGCACGAGGTGGACCCGCTCGAGGTCGACCGCGACGACGAGCTCCTCGACACCCTCGGACGCGGAGAGCGCCCCGATGTGGACGATCCGCTCCTGGCCCTGTTCGCCGACTGGCGTGCCGAGACCGGATCCGCCGAGCTGCCCGCGCTGCCGAGTGACGAGGAGATCGAGGTAGCCCTCGCCCCGAACGTGTCGCGGCTGCGGCCCCGGCGCGGGTGGGTCTCCTCCGGCGACCACCATCACGGCAGGCGTCCCGCGCTCTGGCAGGCGGTGACCGGTGCCGCGGCCGTGGCCGCCGTGGTCGTCGGTGGCCTGTCCGTCGCCGCGCACAGTGCGATGCCCGGTGATCCGCTGTGGGGTGTGTCCAAGACGATCTTCTCCGACCGCGCCGGTGACGTCGAGCTGGTCAACGATCTCACCGAGTACCTCTCCGCCGCCGATCTCGCCGCCCGCGAGGGCGACCGGGGCGAGGCCGAGCGCCTCCTCGACGAGGTGAGCGAGCGGCTCGACGAGGTCTCCGACGCCTCGGAGCGCGTGGAACTGATGAAGCGCAGGGACGCCATCAAGCGCGATCTCAGCCGGGTGACACCGAGCACCGTGCCGTCGCCCGCGCCGGCGCCCGCCCCGACTCCGGCGCCCGCCCCCGCACCCGGAGCGGCAACGCTGGTTCCGGGTGTCCCGGTGCCGCTGCCGTCCAACCTGATCCCCCCGCCGCCCCCCGGGATGCCGGTCATCCCGCTGCCGCTCGACGGTCTGCGCATCTCCACGACGCTCCAGATCCCGATCGACACCCAGCGGATCCAGGACTTCCTGGCGCCCACCACGGGCCGACCGAGCGGGGACGTGGGGGAGGACCAGCTGGGCGTGCCGCCGTCACCGTCCCGCACCACGGTCACCCAGGTGCCCACCCCGACCCAGCAGCCCCCCACGTCGTCCCAGCAGGCGCCGGAGTCCACCCCGCCGACCAACTGATCGGCGGCGACCCCTTGGCCGGGTGGTTGCCCGTGTCGCACGCCGAACGAACAGATCCCCGCCTCCCGGTCAAGGGAGGCGGGGATCGGTCTCTCTGTCCGGGACCCGGGTCAGCGACGCCAGTTCAGCCGGCGCGGACGCATCGCGCGCACCGCGTCCGCGTAACCGCGGCAGTACTCCCAGGTGACGTAGTCGTCGGGGATGGGGTCGAAGGCGGGCTCGTGGGGCAGCAACGAACCGTCATCGAGCAACTGCATGAGGTTGGCGCGCAGCATGTCCCACTCGTGGTAGTGCTCCTCCGCACAGTCCTCGCACTGCACCGCGACACCCTTGACCCCGATCGGGGCCAGCAGTCGACGGAATTCGGCGAGGTCCGCCAGGTCCTCCTCGATCGCGCGTCGCTCATCGGCGTCGAGGGGGCCCGAGGGCACCCCGTCGTCGATGGGGTCGAGCCCGGCCAGCTCCGCGGCCGGGTCATCCGGATCGCCGGCGAACGGGTCGGGCGGCATTCCGTGCCGTAGGGGATCGTTCACGCCCTCCACCGTACCCGTGACCACGGTCTCACGGGGCCGACGGTTCGAGCCGCGGGCCCGGTAACCACTATCCTCGAACCCAGCACCGAGACGACCCCCCAGGAGGACGGCAGATGAGCGAGTCGCAAGGCCCAGTACGCACCGGCGGCGACGACCCGAGCAAGGTCGCGATGGTGGGCCTGACGTTCGACGACGTTCTCCTCCTCCCGGCCGCGTCCGAGGTGGTCCCCAGCGAGGTCGACACCAGCACGCGACTGACGCGGGAGATCACCCTCCGGGTACCCCTGATCTCCTCGGCGATGGACACCGTCACCGAGGCGCGCATGGCCATCGCCATGGCCCGGCAGGGCGGTATCGGTGTCCTGCACCGCAACCTGTCCGTGGGTGACCAGGCCGCGCAGGTCGAGACGGTCAAGCGGTCCGAGGCCGGGATGGTCACCGACCCGGTCACGTGTGCCCCGAGCGACACCCTGGCCGAGGTCGACGAGATGTGCGCCCGCTACCGCATCTCCGGCCTGCCGGTGACCGACGAGCGCGGCGAGCTGGTGGGCATCATCACCAACCGCGACATGCGCTTCGAGATGGACAAGTCGCGGCGGGTAGACGAGGTCATGACCCGTGCGCCCCTCGTGGTCGCGCGCGAGGGTGTGACCGCCGAGGCCGCACTGGGGCTGCTGCGTCGGCACAAGATCGAGAAGCTGCCGATCGTGGACGGGGACGGGCGTCTGACCGGCCTCATCACGGTCAAGGACTTCGTCAAGACCGAGCAGCACCCGAACGCCACCAAGGACTCCGACGGACGCCTCCGGGTGGCCGCCGCGATCGGCACCGGCGAGGACGCGTGGCAGCGCGCCGGCGCCCTCACCGACGCCGGTGTCGACGCGCTGGTCGTCGACACCGCCCACGCCCACAACCGCAACGCCCTCGACATGGTCGCCCGCGTCAAGCGTGAGCTCGGCGACCGCGTCCAGGTCATCGGCGGCAACCTCGCCACCCGCGGTGCCGCCCAGGCGATGATCGACGCGGGAGCGGACGCCATCAAGGTGGGCATCGGTCCCGGCTCCATCTGCACCACCCGCGTCGTCGCGGGCGTGGGCGCGCCCCAGATCACGGCCATCCTCGAGGCCTCCGTGGCCGCGAAGGCCGCCGGAGTCCCGGTGATCGCCGACGGCGGCATGCAGTACTCCGGGGACGTGGCCAAGGCGATCGCCGCCGGCGCGTCCTCCTGCATGTTCGGCTCGCTGCTGGCGGGCTGCACCGAGTCCCCGGGCGAGCTGATCTTCGTGGACGGCAAGCAGTACAAGGTGTACCGCGGCATGGGCTCGCTGGGAGCGATGCGCGGGCGCGGCAAGCCGGGCCAGGAGAAGTCGTTCTCCAAGGACCGCTACTTCCAGGACGACGTGCTCTCCGAGGAGAAGCTGGTGCCCGAGGGCATCGAGGGGCGTGTCCCGTACCGGGGCGACGTCGCGCAGGTCCTCCACCAGCTGGCCGGCGGTCTCCGCGCGGGCATGGGCTACACGGGGTCGGCGACCATCCCGGAGATGAACGACGCCCAGTTCGTCCAGATCACGGCCGCGGGGTTGAGGGAGAGCCACCCGCACGCGATCCAGATGACCATCGAGGCCCCCAACTACAACGTCAAGGACTGAGGGCGCGTGCGCAACGTCGTGGAGATCGGCCTGGGCCGCGAGGCCCGTCGGATGTACGGGCTCGGCGAGGTGGACATCGTCCCGTCCCGCCGGACCCGGAGTTCCAAGGAGGTGTCGACCTCCTGGCAGATCGACGCCTACCAGATGGACATCCCCGTGATGACGCATCCGACGGACGCGGTGGTGTCCCCGTCCTCGGCCGTCGAGTTCTCCAGGCTCGGCGGTCTCGCCGTGCTCAACGGAGAAGGTCTCTGGGCCCGTCACGCGGATCCCGAGGCGGTGATCGACGAGCTGCGTGAGCTCGCCCTGGAGGACCTGACCGGGCACCGCGCGGTCGCCCGCCTGCAGGAGCTGCACCGTGCGCCGATCGACCGCGAGCTGCTCGCCGCGTCGGTGCAGCGTATCCGCGACGAGGGCGCGACCGTGGCCGTGCGGGTCTCGCCGCAGCACGCGCGCGAACTCACGCCGGGTCTGGTCGCGGCCGGGATCGACCTGCTGGTCGTGCAGGGCACCATCATCTCGGCCGAGCACGTCAGTGGTGAGGACGCCCCGCTCAACCTCAAGGACTTCATCGGCGGACTCGACGTGCCGGTGATCGCCGGCGGCGTGGTGGACTACAAGACCGCCCTGCATCTCATGCGCACCGGTGCCGCCGGCGTGATCGTGGGCTATGGCGGCGCCGACGGCGTCACCACCACCGGGCCGGTGCTCGGCATGGAGGTCCACATGGCCACCGCGATCGCCGATGCGGCCGCGGCCCGCCGCGACTACCTGGACGAGACCGGTGGTCGCTACGTGCACGTGCTGGCCGACGGTGACATCTACACCTCCGGCGACATCGCGCGCGCGGTCGCGTGCGGTGCGGACGCGGTCGTGTTGGGCCCGCTGCTGGCCGGGGCGCTCGAGGCCCCGGGCCGCGGGGTGTACTGGAACTCCGTCTCCGCGCACCCCAAGGTCCCGCGGGGGCACGTCGCCGAGGTGGAGGACGAGACCGCCCTGGCGCCGCTCGTCGAGGTCCTCGAGGGGCCGACCAGCGTCCCCGACGGCACCCGCAACCTCATGGGGGCGCTGCGACGGGCCATGGCCAAGTGCGGGTACTCCGATGTCAAGGGTTTCCAGAAGGTGGACCTGTCCGTCCGTCCCTGACCCATCCGTCTCCAGTCCGCGCACCCGGAAGCCCGCCAGGGCCCGGGTGCGCGGCCGTTCCGGCGGGTGCCCCTGTCAGCCGCGCAACGCCCGTGTCCGCCCTCTGGACAAACCGCGGGCTACTGTCGGGTAAGTTAGCCGTGCTCAGGTACTGTGACCCACAACATCGACCACTCCCGGGAGTTGCATCATGACGGCACACACGCAGTCGACCCCGTCCCACGCCCCCTCCGCGGCGCCGGACACCGATGTCCTCGTGATCGGATCAGGCTTCGGCGGCAGCGTGACGGCCCTGCGGCTGACGGAGAAGGGCTACCGCGTCACGGTGGTCGAGGCCGGTCGTCGCTTCGAGGACGCCGACCTGCCCAAGACGTCGTGGCGTCTCCACAAGTACGTGTGGGCGCCCAAGCTCAAGCTGTTCGGTATCCAGCGGGTCCACATGATGCGCGATGTGATGATCCTCGCCGGCGCGGGCGTGGGGGGCGGCTCGCTCAACTACGCCAACACGCTCTACAAGCCGACCGGCCAGTTCTTCAAGGACCGTCAGTGGGGCCACATCACGGACTGGGAGGACGAGCTCACGCCGTTCTACGACCAGGGCCGCCGCATGCTCGGCGTGGTCACCAACCCCACGCACACCCACTCGGACGAGGTCATGAAGAAGGTCGCCCGCGACATGGGCGCGGAGGACACCTTCGTCTACACCCCGGTCGGCGTGTTCTTCGGCGAGAAGACCGGGGGCCAGGGCAAGCCCGGCGAGAGGGTGCCGGATCCGTACTTCGGTGGGGTCGGGCCGGACCGCAACGCGTGCATCGAGTGCGGTGAGTGCATGACGGGGTGCCGTCACAACGCCAAGAACACGCTCATGAAGAACTACCTCGCCCTGGCCGAGCGCGCGGGTGCCCGGATCCTGGACCGCACGACGGTCAGCGACCTCCGCGAGCGCGCCGACGGGACGTGGGAGGTCACGCTCGAGCGGACCGGTGCGTGGACCCGGCTCGGCAAGCGCACCACGACCACGACCGCCCAGCAGGTCGTCGTGGCCGCCGGCACCTGGGGGACCCAGCACCTGCTCCACTACGCCAAGGACTCGGGCTCGTTGCCCCGGCTCTCGGACGCCCTCGGCAGGCTGACCCGAACGAACTCGGAGGCCATCCTCGGGGCGATGCGTCCGAACTACAAGCCGGAGCAGGACTTCTCCGAGGGCGTGGCCATCACGTCGTCGTTCCATCCCCGCTCGGACACCCACATCGAACCGGTCCGCTACGGCAAGGGCTCCAACGCCATCGCCATCCTGCAGACCCTCCTCACGGACGGTGACGGCCCGCTCCCGCGGTGGCGCGTCCTCCTCAACGAGGTCCGGCGCGACCCGAAGGTCTTCCTCCAGCTGTTCAACCTGCGCCGCTGGAGCCAGCGGTCGGTGATCGCGCTGGTCATGCAGAACCTGGACAACTCGCTGCAGACGTACGTCAAGCGTGTCGGGCCGTTCCGCTACGTCACCAGCAAGCAGGGGCACGGCGAGCCCAACCCGACGTGGATCCCGGCCGGCAACGAGGCGACCCGCAAGATCGCCGAGGAGATCGGCGGGCTGGCCGGGGGTACGTGGGGCGAGATCGCCAACATCCCGCTCACCGCGCACTTCCTCGGCGGCTGCGTGATCTCGGACTCGCCGGAGACGGGCGTCGTGGACCCGTACCACCGGGTGTGGAACTACCCGACGATGCACATCGTGGACGGTTCCGCGATCTCGGCGAACCTCGGCGTCAACCCCGCACTGAGCATCACCGCCCAGGCGGAGCGGGCGATGTCGCTGTGGCCCAACAAGGGCGAGGCGGACCCCCGGCCGGCGCAGGGGGAGTCCTACCGCCGCCTGTCCCCGGTGAAGCCGGTGCGCCCGGTGGTGCCCGAGGACGCGCCGGGTGCGCTGCGGCTGCCGATCGTCGAGGTCTCTAGCGGCGGGGCGCCTGCTCGCGGGTGAGCTCGAGCAGGTGGTCCATCGCCTCGCGGATCCCGGTGGCCACCAGGTCGGGGTCGGGGACGAGGTGCTCGCAGGCGTTGATGCCCACGTCGAGCTGCCCGTCGACGGACATGGCGGTGACGGACAGCCCGGAGCCGTGCATGAGCGGGCCGAGCGGATACATGCGGGTGACCCGTCCGCCGAGGAAGTCGAGTTCCTCGTCGGGGCCGGGGATGTTGGAGACCACCAGGTTGTGCACGACGGGGTGCAGGTCTGCGAGGTGGAAGTCGCCGTAGATCCGCATGAGCAGTTGCAGTGTGCTGGCGGGGGCGAGTTCGGCGACGTCCTGGATGAGGTCGGGCCGCATCCCGTTCCTGGTCTGCTTCTTGCCCCGGCTGGTGCGGGCGGAGATGGCGCGCAGTCGGTCGAGGGGGTCGGCGATGTCGGTGCCGAGGGACGCGAACAGGACGGTGACGCGGTTGTGGCCGCGGGCGCCGTCGGCGTCGCGGGTGGAGACGGGCACCACCGCGATGAGCGATGGGTCGGGCAGGTCGTCGTGGGCGCGGAGGTAGCGGCGTAGCCCGCCGCCGACCGCCGTGAGGTAGACGTCGTTGACGGTGACGCCGAAGGCGTCCTTGACCTCGGCGATCTCGTCGAGGTCAAGGGAGGTGCCCCACACGGCTCGGTGCGGGGTGATCGTGGCGTTGAACCGGGTACGCGGTGCGGTGAACGGCGCGGCTCTGGGGACGACGACGAGGTCCTCGTTCCCGTCCTCCGGGCTGTCGTCGTCGGGGGCGGGCTCGTCGGGTGTCTCCGTGGACGGGGGCGTGTGCAGTGCGAGGGGCAGGGTCAGGACCTCGGGGATGAGCCGTGCCAGGGTCAGCGGGCGTCGTACGGCGAAGTCCCACAGACCGCCGGCGAGGAGCCGGATGGGGTTGCCGCTGCCGGCCTCGACGCGCACCATGTCGAGGTCGCGGGGTGAGTCGGGTTGTCCGGCCCGGCTGAGTTTGAGCAGGATGTCGGCGCCGTTGGCCCCGTCGAGGACGGCGTGGTGGGCGCGGAAGTAGACGGCGACGGTGTCGGGTTCGGCGAGCCCCTCGAGGATCCACATCTCCCACAGGGGTCGGGTGCGGTCGAGCGGGCGGCTGCCGAGGGTGCCGCACATCTCGAACACGGCACGTTCGTCGCCTGGTTCGTCGACGTCGACGCGGCGGACGTGGGCGGAGACGTCGAGGTCGTATTCCTCGACCCAGGCGGGATGGCCGAGGTTGAGCGGGGAGTCGTAGATCTTGCGCCGCAGCTCGGGGAGTTCCTTGATCCGGCGGCCGAGCTCGGTGCGGAGTCGGCCGAAGGAGTAGGCGACCTCGAGGTCGGACACGTCGATGAACAGGACCGCGCCCACGACGAGGGGCTGCTGGGCGGTCTCGAGGTACAGCAGGCTCGCGTCGAACCCGGTCATCCGTTCCATGAGTGATCTCCCGCTCTGTGAGCCCGTCGCCGGGCCGGGGCCGTGGTGGGAGTTCATTGTTAACCCCTGTGCGGGGGATGTGGTGGAGTTCGGCGCACGGACCGTGGGGCCTAGACTCGACGCCGTGGCCGAGAACGCACAGACCGACTCCCAGATCACCGCCGAGGCGGTGGCGCCCCGTCCCGTGCTCGTCGTGGACTTCGGTGCCCAGTACGCGCAGCTCATCGCGCGGCGGGTGCGCGAGGCACGCATCTATTCCGAGGTGATCCCGCACACCGCGTCCGTGGAGGAGATCCGCGAGAAGGACCCGGTCGCGCTGGTGCTGTCGGGCGGGCCGGCCAGTGTCTACTCCGAGGACGCGCCGTCGATCGACCCGGCGGTGTTCGAGCTGGGGCTGCCGGTGTTCGGCATCTGCTACGGCTTCCAGGCGATGGCCGGTGCGTTGGGCGGCGAGGTCGCGCACACGGGGAACCGCGAGTACGGGCGCACCGACGTGTCCGTCTCGGGTGGCGTGCTGCACGCGGGCCTGCCGGAGCACCATCCGGTGTGGATGAGCCACGGGGACGCGGTCACCGCCGCCCCGGACGGCTTCGAGGTCACCGCGTCCTCGCCGGGCGCCCCGGTGGCGGCGTTCGAGAACCCGGAGCGGCGGATGGCCGGCGTGCAGTACCACCCGGAGGTGCTGCACTCGCCGCACGGCCAGCAGGTGCTGAGCCGCTTCCTCACCGAGGTCGCGGGGCTCGAGCCGACGTGGACGGCGGCGAATATCGCCGACCAGTTGGTCGAGGCGGTCCGCGAGCAGATCGGGGACGGGCGCGCGATCTGCGGACTGTCCGGTGGTGTCGACTCGGCGGTCGCGGCGGCGTTGGTCCAGCGGGCGATCGGTGATCGCCTCACGTGTGTGTTCGTCGACCACGGTCTGCTGCGCGCGGGCGAGCGCGAGCAGGTGGAGAACGACTTCGTGGCCGCCACGGGCGCCCGCCTCATCACGCTGGACGAGTCCGACGTCTTCCTGGGGCACCTCGACGGGGTGACCGATCCGGAGGCCAAGCGCAAGATCATCGGCCGTGAGTTCATCCGGTCCTTCGAGCGGGCGGTCACGCAGGCGCTCGAGCTCCAGGGCGAGGACGGCGGGTCGGTGGACTTCCTCGTCCAGGGCACGCTGTACCCGGACGTGGTGGAGTCCGGTGGCGGGTCGGGTACCGCCAACATCAAGAGCCACCACAACGTGGGCGGCCTGCCGGACGACGTGGAGTTCACGCTCGTGGAGCCGCTGCGGCTGCTGTTCAAGGACGAGGTCCGCGCGGTGGGCCGGGCACTCGGTCTGCCCGAGACGATCGTCAGCCGCCACCCGTTCCCCGGCCCCGGCCTGGCGATCCGCATCGTCGGCGCCGTGGACCGCGACCGGCTGGCCACGCTGCGGGCGGCGGACGCGATCGTGCGCGAGGAGATGACGGCCGCGGGCCTGGACGCCTCGGTGTGGCAGTGCCCGGTCGTGCTGCTCGCCGACGTGCGTTCGGTGGGCGTGCAGGGCGACGGCCGCACCTACGGTCACCCGATCGTGCTGCGTCCGGTGAGTTCCGAGGACGCGATGACGGCCGACTGGACGCGGGTGCCGTACGAGACGCTCGCGTTGATCTCCAATCGCATCACCAACGAGGTGCCGGACGTCAACCGCGTCGTGTTGGACGTGACCAGTAAGCCGCCGGGGACCATCGAGTGGGAGTGAGCGCCACCCGCTGAGCCGAGCCCCGCTCTGCCCGGCTCCGCGCGTGCCCGCCTCAAGCGCAGCCGCTCTCCGCGGTGGCGTCTCGCTCCCGGGCCTGCCTGCCTCGTTTGGCAGCCGCTC
>NZ_JAALDU010000173.1 GCF_014145015.1 Dietzia sp. E1
GAGGTCCCAGGGGTCGTCGTGGCGGGCGAACACGCCGCACGAGCACACGACGACGTCCGTGCCGGTGGCGGTGACCCGCGGGATCAGGTCGTCGGCGGCGTCGACCGTGCTGGCCTCGACCACCACGTCGGCCGCGTCGATGGCCGCCGCGGTCTCGCTCTCGGAGCTGCCGGAACGCAGTACGGCCCCGAGCTCCGCGCCCGGGACCCGCCCCTGCTCCAACGCCTCGATGACGGCCCCGCCGATCGCGCCGGCGCCGACCACGGCCACCTTCAGTGTCAAGCCAGGATTCGGTTGGGTCGAGGAGGGGACAGGGGGCATGCCCCGACCGTACCCAGCCCGGGGCGGAGCCGCCTCGCTCCAGCCGTTCAGTCGGCCACGCCGTCAGAGGAGCCGGACCTCGTCGCCTTCCCGGATCGTGCCGGGCGAGAGCGCGCGGAGGTAGACGCCGAACTCCGCGCCGTTGTCGCGCGCGAGCGACCGGAGGACGCTGCGGTCGTGGGGCAGATCCGCCTGCGGGAGGGTCACCATCCTGCAGCGGGAGATGCGCATGACGACCTCGCAGGTCACCTCGCCGATCATCAGTCGGCGGCCGACCCAGTCGAACTCGGGATGCCCGTCGCCTCCGGGCTCGTGCGTGACGATGAGGTTCTTGCGGAACCGGCGCGGATCGATCACCGCGTCCGGCACCGCGGCCTGCAGTGACGCCATGGCGGTACTGGTCAGGAGCGACAGCGGCATCGCGTCGAAGTAGGTCCCGCGCGGGGTGGCGTAGTAGCTGAGCTCGGTCAGCAGATCTTCGGGCATTCCCGAGTATGCGGGGAACGGGTCGTCGGGCCCCAGGCCGAGCTGGGTACGCAGGTCGGCCTCGTCGACGGCGCGACGGCGGTAGTGCTCGTGATCGTCGACCGGCCGACGCGGCCATAGGGTGACGCGCCGACCCAGCGCGGCAGAGAGGGCCTCGTGGACGGTGTCGTCATCGCTGCGCATCGACGAGCCGTCCGGGAAGTCGATCTCGATGGTCGGCGTCGCGTCGTCCTGCGGCTCCTCGACGTAGCGGGCGTGGAACTGCAACAGCTCCGCCCACTTCTTGGCGCTGCGGAGCTCGCCGGCGTCCTCATCCCTGATCACCCAGCCCCGGTCGCCGGGCAGGCCCCAGCGCTCGGTCACCGCCGTCTCGTCCACGCGGTCGCCCCGCATGGACTTCACGGGGTAGCGCCACAGCTCCGAGACCGTTCCCACTCGCATGAACGCCACCTTAGTTAGCGCGACTTATCACGGTGACGGATCTGACGTTGTCCGGAGCCACGGGGACTGCCACCCTGGGGATCAGAGTCCCGGCCCGGGGCCTCCGGACGAGGGGTGCCGTACCCGGTGTGCGACAAGACGGCCCGCAGGAGGCTGTCATGGCGTGGGTCGTGCTCGTCTTGTCCGGGGTGCTCGAGGCCGTGTGGGCCACCGCGATGGGCCGTTCGGAGGGGTTCACCCGACTCTGGCCGACGGTGGTGTTCGGCCTCGCCCTGGTCGTGAGCATGGCCGGTCTGGCCTATGCCATGCGCGAGCTGCCCGTGGGCACGGCGTACGCGGTGTGGGTCGGCATCGGTGCCTCGCTGACCGTCGTCTACGCCATGGCCACCGGGGCGGAACCCGCCTCGGCGATGAAGGTGCTGTTCCTGGCCATGATCATCGGCGGTGTGGTCGGGCTCAAGGCCGTCAGTTGACCCATCGGGCATGCCCGAAGAGCGCACGATGTCGTAGTCCGGCCGTACGGTGGGTTGCACGGCACCCGAGCTCGCCGATCCGCCGAGTCCCAGAGCGGGCCGAGTCCACAAGGAAGGTTCTCCTCCTATGACCGCAATCAGCACCGTCGACCGCGGACCACGCGTGGTCGCCCGCAGCGTCACCGTGAACGCACCCGCCGAGGAACTGTTCGCCCTCGTCAACGATCCCCGGAAGCACGGGCTCGTCGACGGCTCCGGAACAGTGCGGGACAACGTCCAGGGGCCGTCGACCCTGCACGCCGGGGCCAAGTTCACCACCGCGATGCGGATGTACGGCGTGCCGTACCGCATCACCTGCACGGTCACCGAATACCGCGACACCTACCAGGAGAAGGTGATCGAGTGGGCGCATCCCGCCGGTCACCGGTGGCGTTGGGAGTTCACCCAGGTCCCGGGCGGGAAGACCGAGGTCGTGGAGAGTTTCGACAACCGGCCGTCCAAGCTCGGCAGGTTCTTCGAGATCGTGGGCGTGTCCAAGCAGAACGCGGCGGGCATCACCGAGACGCTCTCGAAGCTGCGGCCAAGTACGAGACCGCTGGATGACCACGGAACGACCACGGATTGACCACCTACCGAGCGGATCGACGTGGGGCCGCCCGCCGGGGCGTCCGGTGATCTAGGGTGGTCCGCGACACGGGGTGCTGCCCATCCGGGCGGCTGAGATCACACCCGTCGAACCTGATCTGGGTAGTTCCAGCGAAGGAATGTCGATACGGCACCGCTGCCACCGCAACGGTGGTCCCTGTGCCGTCGCCGATCGGCCGCGCCCTGCGCTGCCGAGGAGCGGAGCCGCATCGTCACCCTCGCCGGGAACACCGGGAAGTGAGTGGCAGTGGATTTCGGTAACTTCATGCGGATCGACGAGCAGGTCGTCCTCGTCACCGGCGGCGCCCGCGGGCTCGGCGCGGACATCAGTCGCGCCTTCTCCAGAGAGGGCGCTCTCGTCGTCGTCAACTATCACCGCAGCGAGGCGGCCGCCGCCGACCTCGTCCGTGAGCTCGGCGAGGACCGCGCCGTCGCACTCCGCGCCGACGTCACCGACGACGACGAGGTGCACGCCCTCGTCGACGCCGCCCGTCGCCACTTCGGCGCGCCCGTCACCACGGTCGTCAACAACGCATTGGTCGACTTCGAGTTCAACGGTGACGCCCGCCCGCGACCCGAGACGCTGACCTGGCACGACTTCGACTCGCAACTCCGCGGCGCCGTGAAAGCCACCCTCGCCACGACCCAGGCGACGCTGCCGGGCATGCGGGAGGCCGGTTCCGGACGGATCGTGAACATCGGCACCAATCTGTTCCAGCACCCGGTCGTGCCGTACCACGACTACACCGCCGCCAAGGCCGCCGCGCTGTCGCTGACCCGGACCCTCGCCGCCGATCTGGGGCCGGACGGCATCACGGTGAACATGGTCTCCGGCGGTCTGCTGCGCACCACCGACGCGAGCGCCGCCACGCCTGCGGAGGTGTTCGACCTCATCGCCTCGGGGACGCCGCTGCGCCGCGCGATCACCCCGGCCGAACTCGCCGACGCGGTGCTGTTCTTCGCCTCCCCGTGGGCGCGCGCCGTGACCGGGCAGAACCTCATCGTGGACGGGGGACTGGTCAAGGGGTAGCCGATCCGGGCTCGAGGCTCTCGCGTGCCGACGCCGGGACCCATGACAGTTGTCACCGGTGAAGTCGTGACAGGCGGCTCTTCTGGCCGTCCTCGCAGGTGAGCGAGGGTGGAAGCATGGTTATCCACCGCTCCACCCGCCCCCGGGACCCAGGCCGCGTCGGCGCGGTGATCGACACCGACGCGCCCGCTCCCGCCCTCGAATTCCACGACCTGACCCAGACGTTCACCCGGCCTCGCGCCGAGACGGTCCACGCCCTCCGCGGCATCGACCTGCGGATCGACCCCGGCGAGGTGGTGGCGCTGCTCGGCCCCAACGGTGCCGGCAAGACCACCGCCCTCGACATCGCGCTCGGCCTCACCGAGCCGACCGGCGGGCGGGCCCGAGCGTTCGGCGCCGTCCCCAGACAGGCCGTCGCCGACGGGCGGATCGCCGCCGTCCTCCAGACCGGGGGACTGCTGTCCGACCTCACGGTCGAGGAGACCGTCCGGGCCATCGCGGCCCTGTACCGGGACCCGCTCTCCGTGGGCGAGGTACTCGACCGGGCAGGGATCGCCACGATCGGCCGCCGGAAGGTCTCCCGCTGCTCGGGCGGCGAACAGCAACGACTCCGCTTCGCCCTGGCGCTGCTGCCGGATCCCGACCTGCTCATCCTCGACGAGCCGACCGCCGCGATGGACGTGGGCACGCGCCGTGAGTTCTGGTCCACCATGCACGCCGAGGCCACGTCCGGGTCGACCGTCTTATTCGCCACCCACCACCTGGAGGAAGCCGAGGCGTTCGCCGACCGCATCCTGCTCATGGCCCGCGGCCGGATCGTGGCCGATGGCCCGGTCGAGGCGATCCGTGCGATGGCCACGGGCACCCGCGTCACCGCGGTCTGGACCCCCGGGCCCGGTGAACCCGCACCCCACGACCTGCCCGGGGTCACCGCGGTGGAACGCACACCCACCCGGGTCATCCTCACCAGCACCGACAGCGACGCCACCGCGGGCGCGCTGCTGCGCGGGACCGCCGCCCGTGACCTCACCATCAGCCCGCGGTCGCTGGACGACGCCTTCGTCGCCCTCACCGCCGCACCCGACACCACAGCCCCCGACACCACCGACCCCGACACGACCGACCCCGACCAGGAGGCCGCCCGATGAACGCCACCTACTGGGCCATCGACCTGCGCCGCACTCTGCGCGACATCACCAACATCTTCTTCATCGCCGGACTGCCGCTCATCATGTACCTTGTGTTCGGCAGCGCCCAGTCCTACCGGGACGAGCCCGTCGCACACGGCAACGTGGGCTCGGTCGTCATGATCTCCATGGCCGTCTACGGCGCCGTCACCGCCACCACCTCGATCAGCGGCGGGGCCGCTCTCGAACGCTTCCAGGGCTGGGGACGTCAACTCGGGTTGACCCCGTGGAGCAGCACCGGCTTCGTGATCACCAAGTCCGCCGTGGCCATGACGGTGGCGGCTGTGCCCGTCCTCTCCGTGGGGCTCGTCGGCGCGCTCACGGGGGCTGAAGCCACGCCGCTCGCGTGGGTGCTGGCCCTGGCCGCGGCGTGGATCGGGTCGGCGGTGTTCGCCGGGTACGGACTGACCGCCGGGATGGCGTTCCGCTCCGAATCCGCGTTGGGCGTGGCCGGTGGGAGCCTGGTCCTGTTCGCCCTGGCCGGCAACCTGTTCATCCCGCTGTCGGGGACCGCGCTGGAGCTCGCCCGGTTCACGCCGCTGTACGGGATCAACGCGCTGGCCCGCTTCCCGCTCACCGGCGGGGTGGTGACCGAGTCCGTGACCGACCCGTTGTGGCTTCCGCTGCTCAATGTGACCGCGTGGGCCCTCATACTGGGGACGACGGCAACAGTTCTGGTGCGTCGCCGTCGGGGCCGGGACTAGAGACGGCAGGGGAGGTCGGGTCGATGACGACGGGCAGCAGAACCACCTGGCGCCGGGTCCGGGACGCCCTCACCAGCCCGAATGTCCTGTTCTCCCTGATCTGGCAGGTCTTTCTGATCTACCCGGTCCTCGCCGTCGTCTATTCCGGCGCGCCCACCGCACCCACGGTGCTGGGCCTGGCCTCCGTCGCCGTCTTTTCCGCCGTCTACCTCGCCGGCTTCGCCTCGCCCGCCGTCACCCGCGACTACCCGCTACACCTGCGCAGGACGGCGCGCCCCACCCGAGATGCGTCGACGCTCGCGGCCCGTGGTGAGTCGCCGCTCGCGGCGGATGAGAACTGGCTCGACCCCCCGGCGGAGCCTCCGGCGCCGCTCGGCCTCGGCTACCTGGCCGGGCTCGTGGTGTGCGCGTTCGGCACCCTGCCCGCCGCGGGGATCAACGGCCCGACCAACTTCCTGCCGTTCATCGCCTGCTTCATCGCCGCCGCCTGGCCGCTCCGACGCAGCGTGCCCGCCGCGGTGGCGCTGATCCTCATCGGGTGTGGCGCGGCGCTGTTCGAGAGCAACGTCGCCATGCTCATCCCGTGTTTCCTGGTGATCCCGGTGGTCCTGTCGATGATCGGCACCCGCATCTCCGTGGGCATCAGCGACCGCGAAGGCCACTACCGGCGCGCGCTGGGGGTGGTGGAGGAGCGCGAGCGGATGGCCCGGGACCTCCACGACGTGCTCGGCCATACCCTCACCGCCCTGACCATCCGCGCACAGCTCGCCCGCGCCCGACTCGACTCCGACCCGGACATCACCCGCGCCGAGTTGGAGAACATCGAGATGCTCACCCGCACCGCTCTGGCGGAGATGCGGCAGACCGTGTCCGGGATGCGCGTCGCCGATCCCGCGCGCGAGCTCGCGGACCTCACCGCATCCCTCCGCGCCGCCGGGATGGACGTGCGCGTGGACGGCACCCCGGATCTCGTTCCCGCGGAGTACGCGGTGCTCGTCGCGTGGACGCTACGGGA
>NZ_JAALDU010000174.1 GCF_014145015.1 Dietzia sp. E1
ATCGCGTTCGGCTCGGGCCGCGGCCCACGATGGATGTTTGGGCGTCGGCGGAGCTGACACGCCGGAGCGGGAACTACCGCGCCGCCCGCCTCGCACCACGCGCGAACGCGGCGGCCGCCGCGCTCATCGCCACGACGATGGCTCCGACACCCACGATCGGCCCCGTCGCCCTCTCGAGCGTCGGCAGCAGCGGGGTGGGGTTGGAGAACGTCAGGATCGGCCAACCCCGCTCGAGCGCTTCGCGGCGCAGCGCGCGGTCGGGATTGATCACCGTCGGATGGCCCACCAGCTCGAGCATCGGCAGGTCGGTCGAGGAGTCGGAGTAGGCGTAGCTCGCGTCGAGGTCGTAACCGTACCGGTCGGCGAACCCGCGGATGGCCTCCGCCTTGCCGGGGCCCTGGCAGTAGAACTCGATCTGCCCGCCGTACCGGCCGTTCTCGTCGCGGTTCATGCGGGTGCCGGCGTAGTGGTCCACGCCGAGCATGCGGGCGATCGGCGCGACCAGTTCCTCGCCCGACGCGGACACGATCACCAGGTCGTGGCCCAGCGCGCGGTGTTCGGCGAGCAGTTCCTGCGCCTCGGCGTACACGGTGGGTGAGACTTTCTCGGTGAGCGCCTCGGTGACGATCCGCTCGACCTGCTCGGGCGCCCAGCCCCTGGTGGCGGTCGCCATGGCCTGGCGTACCTTCTGCATCTGCTCGTCGTCGGCGTCGGAGAGGCTGAACGCCAGCTGCGTGTAGGCCAGGTCGATGACCGACCGGCGGGAGAGCAGGCCCTCGTCGAGAAACGACTTGTTGAACGCGAACACCGACGAGGTCGCGATGATCGTCTTGTCGAGGTCGAAGAACGCGGCCACGCGGCGCGGCCGGTGCGAGATCCTGGGGCCCGGTGGGCGGGGGGCGGACACGACACCCACGATACGGTCCTTGTGTTGCCCACGCAGATGGGTGATACTGGATGTGCCCTTAACGGGGCATCCCCCTATAGGTGCTCAGTTCATCCGCCCGAGAACTGACGCTTTGAGAAACCGCGGCACCCCCTGCCGCGGTTTCTCGCATTTGTGGGCATCAGCAGGCGAGCGGACATCTGCAGCCGCTCCTCGACATGGCGTCTCGCACGCCCGGATGTGCGCGGGGCCGGCAGCCGCTTCTGCCGATGGCGTCTCGCTCGTCAGGATGTGGGCGGGGTCCGCAGCCGCTCCTGCCGATGGCGTCTCGCACCCCCCGCGGTGCACGCGAGACGCCATGTGGGCGCGCGGGGGTACCGAGGGGCGGGCGAGACGCCATGTAGGCGTGCGGCTGTGGCTGCGATTGGGAAGGCCTGACGGCTGCGACTGAGCGGGCCCGGCGACCGCGTCGACACCACGGGTGAGGGCGCCACGAGCGCCACGGCCCGCGCGTTCTCCACAGCCCCGTCCCCCTCCACAGGCCGACCGCCGTCCCGCATCGCGGCGGGGTCGACGGTCGCCGGCATGGGCGAGGGTGGGCGCCGTGGACACGACTACGAGAGCGCGGACCGTCGCGGTGGAGATCACCGATCCCGACCTGGACGCCGACGTGCGCGCGGTGCTGGCCGCCCTGGCGATGGAACCGGGGACGGGGCCCACCGACGTCCTGGTGACCGACCGCGCCGCCGAACGCGCCGACCGTGCGGACCGCGCCGGCGGTGCCGGCGGTGCTGGCCCGGAC
>NZ_JAALDU010000175.1 GCF_014145015.1 Dietzia sp. E1
CGGACCCGGCGGGCGCGCCCGACGCGCCGAGCCTGCGCGTGCCCGCGGCGCCGCCCTCCGGCGTGCGTCTGGACAAGGTCGAGTGGAAGTCGGCCAACCGCGTGGCCCTGTGGGTGCAGTCCCCGGCCATGGAGCAGGCCGTGCAGGTGCAGCTGATGCTGCCCGCCCAGTGGAACGCCGACCCCGGCCGCACCTACCCGTCCCTGCTGCTGCTCGACGGGCTGCGTGCCCGCGACGACGCGAGCGGCTGGACGCTCGAGACCAAGATCTCCCAGTTCTTCGACGCCAAGAACGCGGTCGTCATCCTGCCGGTCGGCGGCGAGTCGAGCTTCTACACCGACTGGGTCTCCGACGCGAAGGGCGCGGCCTACCAGTGGGAGACGTTCCTCATGCAGGAGCTGCCCCCGCTGCTGGCGCGTGACTGGCGCGTCGGCGACAAGCACGGCGTGGCCGGGCTGTCCATGGGTGGTACCGCCGCCATGATGCTCGCCCAGCGCTACCCCGAGCACTTCCAGTTCGCGGCCAGCTACTCCGGCTTCCTCGACACCACCAGCTTCGGCATGCCCGAGGCCATCAAGGTGGCCATGCAGGACGCCGGCGGCTACCCGGCCGAGAACATGTGGGGGCCGCTCGGCTCGGAACGGTGGCAGGAGCAGGACCCCAAGCTCCACACCGAGAAGATGCGCGGGCAGAGCGTCTACGTCTCCGCGGGCAGCGGCAACACCGGACCGTGGGACCAGCCGTCCGGACTGCCGGACATCCCCACCAACTTCCCCGGCTACGGTCTCGAGCTGCTCTCGCGGATGACCACCCAGACCTTCGTCAACAAGGCGCGTGCCGAGGGCGTCGAGGTCACCGCGAACTTCCGCCCGTCCGGTACCCACACGTGGCCGTACTGGCAGTTCGAGATGACCCAGGCGTGGCCGCAGTTCGCCTCCGCGGTGGGCATCGAGAACGTCGAGGAGCCGTGCGCGGCGGAGGGAGAGATCGCCCGCGTGGCCGAGCGTCAGCCCGGGCTCGGGCCGTGCCTCACCGGCGAGTACGACGTCCGCGGCGGCAAGGCCACCGACTTCCGCTTCGGCCGCGTGTTCTGGTCGCAGGCCACCGGGGCCCACTCCGTCCTCGGGGCCATCGGCGCGGCCTACCAGGCCGAGGGCGGACCCGACGGCGTGCTCGGGCTGCCGACGTCCGGGGAGACGACCACCCCGGACGGGCGCGGCCGGTTCTCCACCTTCCAGAACGGCGTCATCTACTGGTCGCCCTCCACCGGCGCGCACGCCGTCCGCGGCGGCATCCGGGCGATGTGGCAGGAGCGCGGCGCGGAGCGCGGAGACCTCGGGTACCCGACCACCGACGAGATCACCAACCCCAACAAGCCGGGCGTCGTCCAGGGCTTCCAGGGAGGGACGGTCTACTGGTCGGAGGAGACGGGGCCCAAGGTCGTGGAGGGGGACATCCTCAAGGCCTACCGTGAGGCTGGGGCGGAGAACTCCGAGCTCGGCTACCCCGTGACCGACGAGATCGCGCTCGACACCCGGCGCGGCGCGTTCAGCCGGTTCCAGGGTGGCGCGATCTACTGGTCGCCGCGCACCGGCGCCCACGTCGTCCCCCGCGGCCCGGTGTTCGACGCCTGGGGCACGGTCGACTACGAGCGCGGCCGGCTCGGCTACCCGACCGGCCCGCTGCGCAACACCTCCGGCGGCCAGGTGATGGAGTTCGAGGGCGGTCGGATCGCCGTGTCCGGCGGCCGGGCGGAGATCTCGTGAGGACCCGCGCGCTCTCGCTCGGCGCCGCCCTGCTCGTCGCCGGCGGGATGCTCACCGCGTGCGGCGGAGGGGACTCGACGGTCTCCGGCGTACCGGACTCCGAGACGCTCGCCCCGCCGCCGGGCGGCGGCTCCGCCGGCGCCTCCCG
>NZ_JAALDU010000176.1 GCF_014145015.1 Dietzia sp. E1
ACGAGCGGGCGGCGGCGGGGGACGCCCCGGTCGAGGTCCACCGCGCCGACGCCACCGATATCGAGACCCTCGCGCACCTGCGGGGCCGGGTCGCGGCCGTCGTGTCCAACCCGCCGTACATCCCCGTGA
The DNA here is from genome assembly GCF_014145015.1 of Dietzia sp. E1. GTDB lineage: Bacteria > Actinomycetota > Actinomycetes > Mycobacteriales > Mycobacteriaceae > Dietzia > Dietzia cinnamea_A. The sequence continues at coordinate 130 of NZ_JAALDU010000176.1, forward strand.
CCGACGACCTACCCGCCGAGGTCCTCGCGCACGAGCCGGCCACCGCGCTGTTCGGGGGAGGTGACGGCCTCGTCGTCGTCGTCCCCCTCGTCGACCTCGCGGCAGCGCTCCTCGCGCCCGGCGGCCTCCTCGCCGTCGAGCACGACGACACGACCGGCGACGCGGTCGCCGCGGTGGTCTCCGCGCAGGGGGGTTTCGGTACCGTGGAGCAGCACACCGACCTCGCCGGTCGGCCGCGGTTCGTCACCGCGAGGCGACTCGACGCGCGCCGCGGCGCCGTCGGCGACCACAGTGGCAACAACGACGACGACGAGGTCGTCACGAGCGCCCGGAAGGGGACCACCCGGTGACCATCACCTACGACTGCACCGAGGACACCGGCCGCGAGGTCGGCCTCAGCTCCGCGGCCGGCGCCCTGCGCGCGGGCAGGCTGGTCGTCACCCCCACCGACACGCTCTACGGCATCGCCGCCGACGCCTTCGACCCCGACGCCGTCAACCTGCTGCTGTCGGCCAAGCACCGCGGCCCCGACATGCCCGTCCCCGTCCTGGTCGGATCGTGGGAGACCATCGACGGCCTCGTCGTGAGCACGCCCGCCCCCGCCCGCGACCTCATCCGCGCCTTCTGGCCCGGCGGGCTGAGCCTCATCGTCCACCAGGCGCCGTCGCTGAACTGGAACCTCGGGCATACGCGCGGCACCGTCATGTTGCGCATGCCGCTGCACCCGGTGGCCATCGAACTCCTCCGCGAGGTCGGTCCGCTCGCGGTGTCCAGCGCCAACGTCTCCGGGCAGCCGCCCGCGACGACCGTCGCCCAGGCGCGCGAGCAGCTCGGCGACTCCGTCGCCGTGTACCTCGACGGCGGTCCCTGCGCGATCGGGGCTCCGTCGACGATCGTCGACCTCACCGGGGCCGCTCCGCGCATCGTGCGTGAGGGAGCGGTGACCGCCGAGCGCGTCGGAGAGGTCCTCGGCATCGACCCCTCGGCCCTGCGCGGCTGAGCCGTGGGCATCGGGATCCCGTTCCGGGAGCTCCTGCTCATCGGCGCCACCGCCGGCCTCGTCACCTTCGTCGTGACCGGGCTGGTCAGGGGAGTGGCGCCCGCGATCGGTGGTCTCGCCTATCCGCGGGAGCGGGACGTGCACGTCGTGCCCACACCTCGGCTCGGCGGCGTGGGCGTCTTCACCGGGATGCTCGTCGCCGTCTACCTCGCCGCCCAGCTCCCCGCCCTCAACAGGGCGTTCCCGCCCTTCGCGCCCGACGTCGAGGCCACCATCATCGCCGGAGGCGTGATCGTCCTGGTGGGGATCGTCGACGACATCCTCGGCCTCGGTGCCGTCACGAAGCTCGCCGGCCAGGCCGCCGCCGCCGGCGTCCTGGTCGCCATGGGCGTGTCGTGGACCCTCGTGTACCTGCCGTTCGGCGACGGCAACATCCTCGTCCTGGATCAGCTGCAGGCCGGGCTGCTCACCGTCGTGTTCACACTGGCGATCGTCAACGCGATGAACTTCGTCGACGGGCTCGACGGGCTCGCCGCCGGACTCGGCGCGATCGCCGCGCTCGCCATCTGCGTGTTCTCCGTGGGGATCATGCTCGACCAGGGCGGAACGGTAGGCGCCTATCCGCCGGCGCTCGTCACCGCCGTGCTCGCGGGCGCGCTCCTGGGCTTCCTTCCCCACAACTTCCAGCCCGCGCGCATCTTCATGGGCGACTCCGGGTCGATGCTCATCGGGTTGGTGCTCGCCGCGGCCTCCACCAGCGCGTCCGGGAAGATCTCGCAGAGCCTGTACGGGCCGCAGGAGATGATCGTGCTGCTCTCCCCGGTGATCGTCGTGGCCGCGGCGATGTTCGTCCCCGTCCTCGACCTCGTCATGGCGGTCGTCCGCCGCGTCGGGGCGGGGCGCAGCCCGTTCGCGCCCGACAAGATGCACCTCCACCACCGGCTCCTCGCGCTGGGGCACTCCCACCGCCGTGTCGCCCTCGTGATCTACGCGTGGGTCTCGCTCATCGCCTTCGGCGCCGTGGGCGCGACCATGCTGCCCACCGAGGTGATCGTGCCGCTCGTCGCCGCCGGTCTGCTCTCCGTGCTGGCCGCGACCCTGGTGCCGCGCCTCCGCAGCTCCCGGGCGCAACACCACTCGGGAGGCAAGACCGCGTCCCGCTAGGCTGCACCCCATGACAGACACGCCCGCCCCCGCCGATCATCCCGCCGAGAGCCCGCACACCGCCGCGTTGCGCAAGGCGGTCCGGTTCGGTGTCCTGGCCCTGGCCGTGCTCGCCGTCGTCGGCGCGATCGTCTGGGCGCTCGTCGACGGTGTGCCCGGGTTGTGGGGCGCCCTGATGGGCGCCGGCATCGGCGGGGCGTTCGTCCTCACCACCGCGATCGTCGTCATCGCCACAGCGCGCTCGGCGCCCCAGACGACCGCGGCGGTCGTGCTGGGCACGTGGCTCCTCAAGCTCGTCGTGGCGATGGGTCTGGTCGCCGCACTCGCACAGTTCGACTTCTATTCGCACACGGCCTTCGGCGTGACGATCATCGTCGCGCTGGTCGTGGTGCTGGCGGGGGAGACATGGGCCGTGCTCAAGGCCCGGACGCCGTACGTCGAACCCACCGTCCCCTGAGGGGTGCCCCTGCCATCACGGACCGAGACCGGGGTGTTACTCTTTACGACGGTGAGACGAGCACGTCACCGGGCTGCCACGTGGCCTGACGACGTTCGCGCGCTGACCCGATCCGGCCGCGAACTCCGGGCCGCTCATACCGAACGCGCTGGGGCGCCCGTCGCCCGACACGACCAGGGGAGAACACACTGAGTACCACGCTTCTGGCCTTCAAAGGCGAGTTCCATCCCCCGAACATCGACAAGGAGTTCTTCCCTGTCGACAAGTGGCTGACGGACTTCGCAGGCGGTGCCTTCACCTTGGACCGGCTCATGCTCGTCCGCCTCCTCATGGCGGTCGTGCTGCTGGCCTTCTTCGTGCTCGCGATGCGCAACCCGAAGCTCGTCCCGCGCGGTGTGCAGAACGTCGCCGAGATCTGCCTCGACTTCGTCCGCGTCCACGTGTCGGAGGAGATCCTCGGCAAGGAGCAGGGGCGTCGCTTCCTGCCGATCATCGCGACGATCTTCTTCGCGGTCATCGCGATGAACCTGCCCACCATCATCCCGGGCCTCAACATCTCGCCGAACGCGCGGATCGGCTTCCCGCTGGTCCTCGCGCTGCTGGGTTACGTGACCTTCATCTACGCCGGGTCCCGGCGATACGGATTCGCCCGCTTCATCAAGGCGAGTGTGGTCATCCCCAACCTGCCGCCGGCCCTGCACCTGCTGGTGGTGCCGATCGAGCTGGTCTCGACCTTCATCCTGCGTCCCGCCACGCTGACCATCCGACTCATGGCCAACATGCTGGCGGGTCACCTGATCATCGTGCTGCTGTTCAGCGCGTCGAACTTCTTCTTCTGGCAGCTCAACGGCTGGACCCTGCTGTCCGCCGGCATCTCCGTGCTGTCGATCGCGTTCACGCTGTTCGAGCTCCTGGTGATCTTCCTGCAGGCGTACATCTTCGCGCTGCTGGTCGCCGTCTACATCGACAGTGCGCTCCACGCGGAGAACCACTAGTACCCGGGCCGTCAGGCCTGACACGACCACCCGTCAACCCGACAACCCACGTCCGACCGGGGCGGAACCACCCACCCCGGCCATCTGAAAGGGATCCACATGGACATCGTCACTCTCGCCCAGGCCGCTGAGACCACCGCCCGCGGCTACGGCGCCATCGGCTACGGCCTCGCCGCGATCGGCCCCGGCATCGGTATCGGCATCCTCGTCGGCAAGACCGTCGAGGGCATGGCCCGTCAGCCCGAGATGGCCGGCACCCTCCGTACCACGATGTTCCTCGGCATCGCCTTCACCGAGGCGCTCGCCCTGATCGGTATCGTCGCCGGCTTCCTGTTCTGATCGACGACACACCGACCTCTTAGGGACGCACCATGAACAACGTCATCGCCATCTTGGCGGCCGAGGGGGAAGCACTCCCCCTGGAGGAGAGCCCCAACCCGCTCATTCCTCCGCTGTATGACATCGTCTGGTCGCTCATCCCGCTCGCCGTCATCCTCTGGCTGTTCTGGAAGTTCATCCTTCCGAAGTTCCAGCAGGTTCTCGATGAGCGAGAGGAGCGGATCGAGGGCGGTCTGCGTCGTGCCGAGCAGACCCAGGCCGAGGCGAAGGAGGAGCTGGCCAAGTACAAGGCGCAGCTCGCCGAGGCGCGCAGCGAAGCGGCCAAGATCCGCGACGACGCGCGAGCCCAGGGCCAGCAGATCCTCGCGGACATGAAGGCCGAGGCGCAGGCCGAGAGCGACCGGATCGTCGCCGCCGGCAACCAGCAGCTCGCGGCCCAGCGTCAGCAGATCGTCGCGGAACTCCGTTCCGACCTCGGGCGTCAGTCCGTCGATCTGGCCGAGCGGCTCATGGGTGAGCAGCTGTCGGACCCGGTCCGTCGCTCCGGCACCATCGACCGCTTTCTGGCAGACCTCGACCGGGTCCCCGGCGCGGGCAAGAACTAAGGGAAGTGGAGTCCATGCACGCAGCGAGTCGCGACGCGCTCGACCAGACCCGTGAGGCACTGAAGTCCGCCCTGGCCGCCGACCCGGCCGGCGGGGCGACCGGTGCGAAGGTGGGCCAGGAGCTCTTCCAGGTCGTCGACGTCCTGGAGGACAACCGGTCACTCCGGGTCGCCGTGGCCGACACGTCCGCCCCGGTGGAGGCCCGCCAGGACCTCGTCCGCGGGGTGTTCGGGTGGAAGGTCGACCAGACCACGCTCGACCTCCTGCTCGCTGCGGTGTCCCGGGACTGGTCCAACCCGCGTGAACTGCGGGCGGGCCTGATCCTGCTGGGCCGCGAGGCGCTCCTGCGCTCCGCGGAGCAGCAGGACCAGCTCCAGACGGTCGAGGACGAGCTGTTCCGGCTCGGCCGCATCGTCGCCGGCGACGCGGAGTTCGAGCAGGCCCTCGCCGACAAGACCGCGCCGGCGGACGCCAAGCGGGCCCTGCTCGCCCAGGTGCTCTACGGCAAGGTCACCGCGGTCACCGAGGCGCTGGCCTCCCAGGCCGTCGCCCGACCGGCCGGGATGCCCGCGGACGACTTCATGGAGATCTCCCGGCAGGCCGCGGAACTCCGCGGCCGCGCCGTGGCCGTGGTGACGAGCGCGGAGCCCCTGACCGAGCAGCAGACCGACGACCTCCGTGGCCGGCTCGCGTCGATCTACGGCCGCGAGCTGGCCATCCACAACGACGTCGATCCCGCCCTGCTGGGCGGGGCGGTGGTCCGAGTGGGTGACGAGATTATCGACGGCAGCGTGGCGGGTCGCCTGGACGCGTTGCGGCGCACCCTGCGCTGACCGGTCCGACCGGTCGAACGACGAGCTGCGGTCTCCAGTGGTCGAGGCTCGGCACACACCTATAAAGCACATCCCGACTTTGAGAGCAGGAATGACATGGCGGAGTTGACGATCTCCTCCGATGAGATCCGCAGCGCGATTGCGAACTACACCTCGACTGTTTCGACCGACGCGACCAAGGAAGAGGTCGGCGTCGTCGTCGACACCAGTGACGGCATCGCGCACATCAGCGGTCTCCCCTCGGCGATGGCCAACGAGCTGCTGGAGTTCCCGGGCGGCATCCTCGGCGTCGCGCTGAACCTGGAGGACCGCGAGATCGGCGCGGTCATCCTCGGCAACTTCGAGGAGATCGCCCAGGGCCAGGAGGTCCGTCGCACCGGTGACGTCCTCTCCGTGCCCGTCGGCGACGGCTTCCTCGGCCGCGTCGTCAACCCGCTCGGCCAGCCGATCGACGGCCTCGGCGACATCGAGTCGGAGGACACCCGCGCCCTCGAGCTGCAGGCCCCCTCCGTCCTCGAGCGCCAGCCGGTCGAGGAGCCCATGCAGACCGGCATCAAGGCGATCGACGCCATGACGCCGATCGGCCGCGGCCAGCGTCAGCTCATCATCGGTGACCGCAAGACGGGCAAGACCGCCGTCTGCATCGACGCCATCCTCAACCAGAAGGCCAACTGGGAGTCGGGCGACAAGACCAAGCAGCTGCGGTGCATCTACGTCGCTGTCGGCCAGAAGGGCTCCACCATCGCGGGCGTCAAGGCGACCCTCGAGGAGCACGGCGCGATGGAGTACACGACCATCGTCGCGGCCCCGGCCTCCGACTCCGCCGGGTTCAAGTGGCTCGCCCCGTTCACCGGCTCGGCCATCGGCCAGCACTGGATGTACCAGGGCAACCACGTCCTCGTGGTGTTCGACGACCTGTCGAAGCAGGCCGACGCCTACCGTGCGATCTCGCTGCTGCTGCGTCGCCCGCCGGGCCGCGAGGCCTACCCGGGTGACGTCTTCTACCTCCACTCCCGCCTGCTGGAGCGGTGCGCCAAGCTCTCGGACGAGATGGGCGGCGGCTCGCTGACCGGCCTGCCGATCATCGAGACCAAGGCCAACGACGTCTCGGCGTTCATCCCGACCAACGTCATCTCGATCACCGACGGCCAGGTCTTCCTCGAGTCCGACCTGTTCAACCGTGGTGTGCGGCCGGCCGTCAACGTCGGTATCTCCGTCTCCCGAGTCGGCGGCGCCGCCCAGACCAAGGGCATGAAGAAGGTCTCCGGCTCGCTGCGTCTCGACCTGGCCGCGTACCGCGATCTCGAGTCGTTCGCGACGTTCGCCTCCGACCTCGACGCCGCCTCCAAGGCCCAGCTCGAGCGCGGCCAGCGTCTGGTGGAGATCCTCAAGCAGGACCAGAGCTCACCGGTGGCCGTCGAGGACCAGATCGTGTCGATCTACCTCGCGGGCGAGGGCTTCTACGACAGCGTCCCCGTCGAGGACGTGCGTCGCTTCGAGAACGAGCTCCTCGAGCACCTGCACCACGCCGCCTCCGACGTCTACGAGCAGATCGCCGGCGGCGCGGCGCTGTCCGACGACTCGATGTCCACCCTCAAGGCCAAGACCGACGAGTTCAAGGATGGCTTCGTGGCCTCCGACGGCTCGCGGGTCGTTAACGAGCCCGAGGCCGAGGCGCTGTCCGAGGACGAGATCGACCGCGAGACGCTGACGGTCACCAAGAAGAAGAAGGCCTGAGGCCTCGCGATGACAGCCATCCGATACTCGGGCGAGAGGAGCGTGATCTGAGACCATGGCCAACCTGCGCGAACTCCGCGACCGGATCAAGTCGGTCAACTCGACCAAGAAGATCACCAAGGCCCAGGAGCTGATCGCCACCTCGCAGATCTCCAAGTCCCAGGCACGGGTCGCCGCGGCGAAGCCGTTCGCGGACCAGATCACGGCGATCCTGACCGACCTCGCGAGTGCGTCGTCGATCCAGCACCGCATGCTCAACGAGCCCGAGGATCCCAAGCGGTCCGCGGTCCTCGTGGTGACCTCCGACCGTGGCATGGCCGGCGGCTACAACCACAATGTCCTCAAGGAGGCCGCCGAGCTCATCGCGTACCTCGAGGGCGAGGGTCGCGAGGTGGACATCTACGTCCTCGGCAACAAGGGCATCGTCTACTACACGTTCCGGGAGATCCCCCTCGCCGGTTCGTGGTCTGGGCACTCCGAGAAGCCCGACTACCAGGAGGCCCGGCCGGCCTTCCAGCTCCTGTCGAAGGCGTTCGCTGTCGGCGGCGAGGACTCGTTCGACGCCGCGGAGTTCCTCGGTGAGGATCACCAGGGCGACACGACCCGTAAGGGCGTGGACGAGGTCCACATCGTCTACACCCGGTTCGTCTCCATGCTGACCCAGACGCCCAAGGCGCGGCGGTTGGCGCCGATCGAGACCCAGGTCGAGATCGAGGAGCTGGACCTGGGCGAGGACTACATGGACTCCCCGGAGGCCGAGTTCAAGCCCGAGGTCACCTTCGAGCCGGATGCCGACACCCTGCTCGACAACCTCCTCCCGAGGTACATGTCGACCCGGGCCTTCGCCGCACTGCTCGAGTCGGCGGCGTCGGAGTCGGCGGCCCGTCGTACGGCCATGAAGTCGGCGACGGACAACGCGACCGACATCGTCGAGGGCCTCAGCCGTGAGGCGAACCAGGCCCGTCAGGCACAGATCACCCAGGAAATCAGCGAGATCGTCGGCGGAGCCGGTGCGCTCGCCGCGAGCGCAGGAAGTGACTAGACAATGACCACAGCTGTAACCGATCAGAGCACGACGGGCACGGCCGGTCTCACCGGCCGGGTCTCCCGCGTCCTGGGCGCGGTCGTCGACGTGGAGTTCCCGCGCGGCGCCCTCCCGGCCCTCTACAACGCCCTCACGGCCGAGATCACCCTCCCGGCCGTCGCCAAGACGGTGACCTTCGAGGTCGCCCAGCACCTCGGTGACAACATGGTGCGCTGCATCTCGATGCAGTCGACCGACGGTCTCGTCCGCGGTGCCGAGGTCGTCGACTCCGGCAAGCCGATCTCGGTGCCGGTCGGCGACGTCGTCAAGGGCCACGTCTTCAACGCGCTCGGCGACTGCCTCGACGCCCCCGGCACGGGCCGGGACGGCGAGCAGTGGGGCATCCACCGCGAGCCGCCGGCCTTCGACCAGCTCGAGGGCAAGACCGAGATCCTCGAGACCGGCGTGAAGGTCATCGACCTGCTGACCCCGTACGTGAAGGGCGGCAAGATCGGCCTGTTCGGTGGCGCCGGTGTCGGCAAGACCGTTCTCATCCAGGAGATGATCACCCGTATCGCGCGTGAGTTCTCCGGTACGTCGGTGTTCGCCGGCGTCGGCGAGCGCACCCGTGAGGGCACCGACCTCTTCCTCGAGATGGAGGAGATGGGCGTCCTCCAGGACACCGCCCTGGTGTTCGGTCAGATGGACGAGCCGCCGGGGACGCGTATGCGCGTCGCCCTCTCGGCCCTGACGATGGCCGAGTACTTCCGCGACGTGCAGGGCCAGGACGTCCTGCTGTTCATCGACAACATCTTCCGTTTCACCCAGGCCGGTTCCGAGGTCTCGACGCTGCTCGGTCGTATGCCGTCCGCCGTCGGTTACCAGCCGACCCTGGCGGACGAGATGGGTCAGCTGCAGGAGCGGATCACCTCGACCCGCGGTCGCTCGATCACCTCGCTGCAGGCGATCTACGTCCCCGCGGACGACTACACCGACCCCGCGCCGGCGACCACGTTCGCCCACCTCGACGCCACCACGGAGCTCTCCCGCTCCATCGCGTCGAAGGGCATCTACCCGGCCGTCGACCCGCTCACCTCGACCTCCCGCATCCTCGAGCCCGGCATCGTGGGCGAGGAGCACTACCGCGTGGCGCAGGAAGTCATCCGGATCCTCCAGAAGTACAAGGAGCTCCAGGACATCATCGCGATCCTCGGTATGGACGAGCTCTCCGAGGAGGACAAGGTCACCGTCCAGCGCGCGCGTCGTCTCGAGCGCTTCCTGGGCCAGAACTTCCTCGTCGCCGAGAAGTTCACCGGCCAGGTCGGCTCGGTCGTGCCGCTGTCCGAGACCATCGAGGCCTTCGACAAGCTGTGCAAGGGCGAGCTCGACCACCTGCCCGAGCAGGCGTTCAACGGCATCGGCGGTCTGGACGACGTCGAGAAGGCCGCCAAGAAGCTCTCGGGGAAGTGACCGTAGACAATGGCTGACATCGAAGTCGAGTTCGTCACGGTCGAGCGCCGCTTCTGGTCCGGTACCGCCACGATGGTGGTCGCCAAGACCACCGAGGGCGAGATCGGCATCCAGGCCGGGCACGAGCCGCTGCTCGGCGAACTGGACGCCGGTGGCACCGTGACCGTCTACACCGACGAGGGCAAGAAGGTCGCCGCGGTCCAGGGCGGCTTCCTCTCGGTCACCGCTCACAAGGTCAGTATCCTCGGTGAGGCCGCGGAGTGGTCCGACGCGATCGACCGTTCCGCCGCCGAGAAGGCGCTGTCCGAGGCCGGCGACGACGCCGCCGCCGCCGCAAAGGCCCGGGGTCGCCTCCGCGCCATCGAGAAGGCCGGCGCCTAGTCGACCCCCCGGCCCGACCGGCACCCCGGCCGCGGCCACCGGAAGGAGTTGAGCAGATTGACGGCTCCCATCGAGATCGTTCTCGGTGTCGTCGTCCTGCTCGTCCTGATCCCGGTGGTCGCGGCCGCGGTCTATCGTCTGGTGGTCGTCCGACGGAACTCCACGTCGGTCCTCGTGCGCAGCACAGGGGAGGAGTCGTGGCGATACGGAGCGGTCCGGTATTCCGATACGGACGTCGCCTTCTACCGCCTGCGCAGCGTCCGGTTCGGGGCCGACGTCCGGCTGGATCGTCGGAGTCTGGCACTGGGGGCGCGGCGGCAACCGACCGGCCCCGAGCTCGACGTGGCCGAGGAGGGCGAGGTGATCGTCCCCTTCTCCGGCACCGATCCCCGGGGCACCCTCGTCGAGGGCGAGCTGTGTCTGGCCCCCGCCAAACTGACCGGGATGCTCGCGTGGGTCGAGGCCTGTTCGACCGAGCAGATCCGACCACGGCGTCCCCACCGCTGACGCCCCGGACCGCGATCCCGGTCCGCTGCCCGACCGCAGCGGTCCACCGCCCGTTTCAGGAGGAATCCTTGCGTCTCGTCGTCGCCACGTGTCAGGTCGACTACGTGGGCCGTCTCACCGCGCACCTTCCCATGGCGCCGCGCCTGCTGCTCGTCAAGGCCGACGGCTCGGTCAGCGTCCATGCCGATGACCGGGCGTACAAGCCGCTCAACTGGATGACGCCGCCCTGCTCGCTGACCGAGCAGGAGCATCCGGAGAACCCTGACCACCGCCTCTGGATCGTGGAGAACAAGGCGGGGGAGCAGCTGCGGATCACAGTGGCCGAGGTGCACCACGAGTCCCACCACGAACTCGGAGTGGATCCGGGTCTCGTGAAGGACGGCGTCGAGGCCCACCTGCAGGAGCTGCTCGCCGAACACATCGAGACCCTGGGGCCGGGGTACAGCCTCGTGCGCCGCGAGTACATGACCGCGATCGGCCCGGTCGACATCCTCGGCCGTGACGCCGACGGGGTGACCGTCGCGGTGGAGATCAAACGTCGCGGTGAGATCGACGGCGTCGAGCAGCTCACCCGGTACCTGGAACTGCTCAACCGCGACCCACTGCTCGCCCCGGTGACCGGGATCTTCGCCGCCCAGGTCATCAAGCCGCAGGCCCGCACCCTCGCCACGGACCGGGGGATCCGGTGCGTCACCCTCGACTACGACACGCTCCGCGGCATCGAGTCCACCGACCTCCGGCTCTTCTGAGCGGGCTCGGCCGATGCCCAGGAGACACCGGCGCGGAGGCGGCGAACGCCCCGCGCCCCGGCGGGACGGCCTCGGCGGCGGCGCGCTCGAGTCCGGCCCCGCCGGCGATCCCGATCAGTACCACGTCCGGCGGATCCCGGCGGCGCGGGCTACGAAGGACTATCGATGCCCGGGGTGTGATCACCTCGTGACCGCGGGAACACCTCACGTCGTCGCGTGGCCGGAGCGGCCGGGTGGCGATGAGGAACGACGGCACTGGCACGCCGGGTGCTGGTCCGGTCGCGGCCGGCGTGGCCTCACCCGTCGCTGGAGCTGAACCCTGGTTCCGGCGGCAGCTCGAACGCGTCGTCGCCCTCGGTGCCGGGGACGGGTTCGAGCCTCGCGCGGATCGCGGTGAGATCGCCGATCACGCGCTGCCGGAGATCCCGTAGCTCCTCGACGTGCGACCGGGCCCGCGTCGTGACGTCCCGCGCCTCGTCACGGGCCCGGTCGACGATCCGGCGCGCCTCCTCGTGCGCCTCACGGCGCGTCGCGTCGGCGGCGGCTACCGCGGCGTCGTGACGCTCGCGCTCCTCGCGCAGCGATTCGCTGCGGCGCAGATTCGACGCGAGTCGGAAATCCTCGTCGATCTGCTCCCGACGACGGGCGGCCTGCTCGTCGAGTGACCGCGCCTCCCGCTGGGCAGCGCGAACGATCTCCTCCGCCCGCGTGCGGGCCGCGGCGAGCACGCCGGTGTGTTCGGTCCGGACGGCGGCGGCGCGGGCGCGGACGTCCGCCAGTTCGGCGGCCGCGGTCTCCCGGAGTCGCCACGCCTCCTCCTCGGCCTCCGT
>NZ_JAALDU010000177.1 GCF_014145015.1 Dietzia sp. E1
CCCACGACGAGGCCGTAGAGCCCCTGGTTCTCGAGCGCCCACAGGCGGTAGGCGCGGCACAGGGACCGGACGTCGCCTTCGACGCTGTCGTGCCGCAGGGCGTCGCGCAGGGCGGCGGCGAGCTGGCTGTCGGCCTCGTGCGCGACCGCGGCGAGCAGTCCGGCCTTGCCGCCGAACATCGTGTAGATCGCCGTGGTGGAGGTGCCCTGGGAGGCGGCCAGGGGCCGCAGTCCGAGCGTCTCCGGGGGCGCGTCGCGGAGCCGCCTGGTGGCCTCGTCGAGGATCCCCCGGCGCAGCGAGTCGTCGTACTGGGCGTGGGTGGAGGCACGCGTCGAGGAAGGGGTCACCCCGGCAGGGTACGACGACGACGACGAGTTCGCCGTCATACCGGCGTGGCGTGTCGGCGGGACACCGTGATACGGGCGTCGCGACAGTGCCGTCACGCCGGCTCCGCACCTGCTGAGACAGTGTTACCCGCCCGTCTGCCGGGGCGGCCTAGGCTGGGTCCATGACCACCCTGAGCCGTCATGGCAGCGTCTTCGTCCTGCGCTTCTCGGAGCTGATGGACACTGAGCCGACCACCACCGAGCCGACAGCCGAGCCCGGCAATCCCGAGAACGTCTTCTCGCCGGACCTCCTCGACTCGCTCGACGCCGCGCTCGACGAGGTCGAGGCCTCCGAGGGCCCGGCCGCGCTGGTCACCACGGGCGCCGGGCGGTTCTACTCCAACGGGCTCGATCTGGGGGTCGTCGCCTCGGACCCCGCGGGGCTGCCCGCGTACGTGACGCGGGTGCAGCGGCTGTTCGCCCGGGTGCTGCGGCTGGAGCTGCCGACGGTCGCGGCGGTCAACGGTCACGCGTTCGGCGCCGGGGCGATGCTCGCGGTGAGCCACGATCACCGGGTGATGCGGTCTGACCGCGGCTACTGGAACCTTCCCGAGGCGAGGCTGGGGATGCCGTTCCCGGCGGGCATGAACGCGCTCGTGACGACCCGCCTCGGTCACCCGGTGGCGTCCACCGCGATGCTCACCGCCCGCCGCTACCCCGCCGCCGAGGCCGTCTCGGCCGGGATCGCGCACGAGGCCGTCGACGCCGAGTCGGTCCTCGACCGGGCCGTCGCCGTGGCCGCGGAACTGGCCTCGCTGCGCGGGCCGAATTACTCGGGCATCCGCGCCGGTCTCGTCGCGGGGATACTGCCCCATCTGGACGCGCCGGTCGAGCGGCTCTGACCGTCAGGGCGGCCGAAACGCCGGGTGTAATACGTCACGAGTTGACCCTGCCGTGGCGTGAGGCACGCAATAGGAAAAGGACCTAGACCCATACGGGGCGTCGGTCCTTTTCTCGCCGGAGAGAAGACAGTTCTTACGAAAAGCGTCCAATCCGGCAATGTGATTCAGTTCTCGTCACCAGAGCCCATTGCACGCTGGCCCGGCCGACCGGCATGCGCGGGCACCCGGTCAGTTGGCCGCGGCGTACGCGTCCATGATGTCGGCGGGAATTCGGCCGCGGTCGGAGACCTCGTATCCGTTGTTCCGCGCCCATTCACGAATGGCCTTGGTCTCACCCGACGAGGACGACTTGCTCGCCGTCCGGCGTGCCGGCTTGGCCTTGTTCGAGGTCACCCGGTGGCCGTTCTCGACGTACGGCGCCATGACCTCACGGAACTTCGCGGCGTTCTCATCGCTGAGGTCGATCGTGTATTCCTTGCCGTCAAACGCGAACGAAATGGAATTGGCTTCTGTGCCGAGATCCGTTCCGTCGAGGTCGTCGATGTACTGAACCTGGAACTGTTGTGCCATGCGCTTCTTCTCCCTGTTCCGGCTGGCCCTCTTTCGAGGACATTATGCACAAACAATTCACAATCCGCACATACTACGTTTGGGAACAGATCGGCGGAAATGTTTGCGACGCTGACCCTTTAAGTCGATTCACAGGTGTCCGGCGTGCACTTCCACGGTGTTCTCAGCCGCCGATTGACGCGGAATTCTCGCGATATCTCCGCGCGATCAGATCGATGATCTCCGGGTGCGCACCCAATGGCGGAGAGGTGATATCCCCGCCCGCGGCGGCCAGGCGATCCGCGAAGAATCCCGGCGCGAGCAGGTGCGTCGCGACGGCGATCCGACGGTGCCCGTCGGCGCGCAGCGTCGAGACCGCCTCGGCGACCCTCGGGCTCGCCGAGGACGCGAATGCCGCTGTCACGGGCGTGCGGAGCAGCTCGGCGAGGCGCCCGGCCAGCACGCGGGTCTCCGCGACCGACGACGCGTCGCTGCTGCCGGCCGCGCCCAGGACGACCGCGTCGGCACCGAACGCGCCCATGGCCCCGGCCTCGGCGAGCCGCTGCACGAGCGCGCGTACGAGCTCGGGCTCGGCGCCCAGGTGCGGAGTCTGCACGACGGGGCCGGGCGCCTCGCGGCACGCCTGCCCGACGTCGTGCACGACGTGGAACCCGCGCGCGAGGAAGGCGGGCACCACGACCGTCGGCACGCCGTCCGCGAGGATCTTCCCGGGCCCCGGCTCCTGGACGTCCACCCAGGCGAGTCGGCAGTCCACCCCGACGAGCTGCTTGCGCACCTCGAGCAGAATCCGGCCCAGCACCCTGCGGCCGGTGGCGGACCGGGTCCCGTGCGCGACCAGTAGCAGGCGGGGGCCGGCCGGACCGGACAGGTCAGTCATGTCATCGAGCATGCCGCAATCGGCGTGCGCTGCCGCATCGGCTCGGCGAGACTGGGGGGATGAACAGGCTGGCTCCATGAACAGGCGGCGGCGGCCCGAGGTGACCGTGGCCAACTGGGAGGCCGTGTACGACTTCTACGGGCCCGGTCGGCGGCGGGACTGGTTCACCTACCCGCTGCTGGCGCTGGTGGACGCCGTCTACCGTCCGCGGCTGCGGATCGCCGACGACACCGTCGCGCGCCTGCACCGCCTGCACTCCGACGGCGTGGGGATCGTCGTGGCCGTCAACCACCCGTCCGCGCACGACCCCACCGTGCTCGCGGCGGCTCTGTTCGACCGGCGGATCCGCTTCCTGGCGAGCGGGACCGGGTTGACCAAGGACCCGTTGTTCCGCGGGCCCCTGCGGCCGGTCTTCGAGTACACCGGCACGGTGCCCGTCTTCCGGGCCAAGAACTACGAGGGGACGGCGTCCGACATCCACGAGGCCGCCGCCACGCGCCTCATCGGGCCTGACTTCCACAAGTTGACGCTGTTCTAGCGTTCTGC
>NZ_JAALDU010000178.1 GCF_014145015.1 Dietzia sp. E1
GTGTTGCGCACAATTAAGTTGAGCGCAACCGGTAAATCCGGGATACTGGGCCCTATGCCCGCCGATCTCCGCCTCGACCACCAGGTCTGCTTCTCCCTCTACGCGGCCTCGCGCGCCTCGACCTCGGCCTACCGGCACGCCCTCGCCTCGGTCGGACTCACCTATCCGCAGTACCTCGCCCTGCTCGCCCTGTGGGAGGAGGACGGCCTCACGGTCCGTCAACTGGGCGACCGCCTCCACCTGGACTCCGGGACCCTCTCCCCTCTCCTGGCGCGCCTCGAGAACGCCGGGCTCGTCGCCCGCTCGCGGTCCGCCGACGACGGCCGGAGCGTCCACGTCCACCTCACCGGGGCCGGAGAGAAGCTGCGCGCGGAGGCGGAGGCGATCCAGTGCTCCCTGCTCGGGAGGCTCGACATGTCGGAGGAGGACCTGCTCCAACTGCGTACCCTCGCCCAGCGCCTCGTCGATTCCCTCGAGGCCAGCGCGTAACGGATCCAGCGGCGGCGCCGGCTCAGCCGGACGTGATGGGCTGTCGCAGGATCGTCCTCAGCCTCGCGGGTTCGACCCTGCGCGGATCCGAGAGATAGATCTCGTGATGGTGGCCGGACAGCGCGGCGCGCCGGCCCTCGACGGCCTCCGCGTGCATGTGCGCGATGACCCGACCCTCCTCGTCATAGGGCCCCACGTGCAGCGTCTGTACCGCCGTACCCTCCGCGAACCGGGCGAACCGCACACGCTCCCCGGCGTCCGAACCCCTCGTCGTCGTCACCCTCTCCCCCGCGGCGGCGACGACCTCCGGCGTGATCCACTCGGGCTGCCAGATCATCATCGTCCAGTTCCACGCCTCCTTGTCCCGCGCGGTGAACACCCGTGGATCGTCGGCGTACCAGAGCCCCTCGAGCGGGCCCACGGTGTGGACCCTCCCGAGCTCCGACTTCGCGATCGCCCTAATCGCGTACGACAGGACGTACAGCGACTCGACGGCCGTGCGATAGGCCGGCGCTGTGTTGGGGTCGCCGCGGCCGTCGACCTGCAAAAACCACATGGGCGGGACCTCCACCGTGTCGATGCGCCCGACGCGGCCCGAGTACAGGTCGCGTCGCAGCCGCTTGATGTCGACGCTTCCGGGGTTCGCGTTAGCGGACATGCGCAGAATCTACTCCCGACGGCGTCAGGGCGAGGGCCGGCCACGACGACAGGTCCCGCAGGAGCTGACGGTCGTGGGTGGCCACGACCACCGCGCAGGACGCGGTGACCAGGGCCTCGGTGAGGCTCTCCACCAGGGATGACGACAGGTGGTTGGTCGGCTCGTCCAGGATCAGCAGCGCGGGCCGCGCGGCCAGGCACAGCGCGAGGTGGAGGCGACGCTGCTGGCCCTGCGACATCCGGCTCACCGCGGTGGCGGCGGCGCGCGGGTCCAGCAGCCCGGTCGACGTCAGCCCCGGCGCGTCGGCACGGCCCAGACGACCGACGTGCTCGGTGTAGATCTGCGTCGCGGTCCGCCGCGGATCCCACTCCGGCACCTCCTGGGACAGGAACGCGGTGCGCGCCGAC
>NZ_JAALDU010000017.1 GCF_014145015.1 Dietzia sp. E1
CGGGCCTCGACGGCGATCGCGCCGGCGAGGACGCCCTGACGCTCGCGCTGGGCGCGGGAGCGGATGTCCACGACCAGCGCGCCCGCCCGCACGGCGGCGGGGTACTCGGCGGCGGTGAGGACCGTGTCGCCGGTGGCGGCGGAGCGGGCGGGGGTGGTGTCGGTGGAGGTCCGAACGGATGACGTCATCTGGTGCTCCCGGGAGGGGTGTCGGCGTGGGACTGGCTGAGGGGCTGCCGGCCGGGAACACCAGTGCTGAACCCGCACGGATGGCGCCGGACCGGCCGGGGGCATTCGTCGCGCGTTCATGACGGCAATAGTAGACAGACCGGTCTATCTACCGCAAGGGCGGAGGCGCGTACGGGTGGAGCCGGTGGCGTCGACAGGGGTAGTTGATACATCATGTATGAAGATCGAAGGAGAAGCGATGACCCCCTCACCCGCCCGCCAGCCCGCAGTCTTCATCGGCCACGGTGTCCCCCTCAACGCCCTCGAGGTCAACGAGTGGACCCGCCACTGGGCCGCGCTCGGCGACTCGCTCCCCGAGCGCCCCCGGGCGGTGTTGGCCGTCTCGGCGCACTGGTACATCAACGCCACGGCCGTCACCGCGATGAGCTCACCACGCACCATCCACGACTTCTTCGGCTTCCCCCGCGAGCTCAACGAGTTCGAGTACCCCGCCGCCGGCGCTCCCGAGCTCGCGGCCGAGGTGGCCGAGGTCGTCAAGCCGACCTGGGTGGGCGCCGACCTGGACTCGTGGGGCCTCGACCACGGGACGTGGTCGGTGCTCGCGCACGTCTTCCCCGACGCCGACGTCCCGGTCGCCCAACTGTCGGTCGACGCCACCAAGCCGGCGAGCTACCACTTCGACCTGGGCACCAAGCTCGCCGCGCTCCGCGACTCCGGCGTGCTGGTCCTGGCCAGCGGCAACGTCGTGCACAACCTCGGCGCGGTCGATCCGTCCCGCGGCAACGCCGGCACCGACTGGGCGCACCGCTTCGACGACCACGCCCAGGAGCTGCTCACCTCGCGGCCCGAGGACGCCCTCGCGCTGCTCGAGCATCCGGACGCGCAGGCGTCCGTGCCGACAGCCGACCACTTCCTGCCCCTGCTGTACACGGCCGGGATGGCCGCCGGGACCGGCGAGACGCTCGACGCCTTCAGCAAGGGCTACGCGTGGGGCTCGGTGTCCATGACCAGCTACCGCTCCGCGGCCTGACGGGGTCGCTGCCGGGTTCGGACGACCGGGAGGTCAGCAGTTGCGGTCGAACACCAGCCGCAGCCCCTCGAGCGCCAGCTCGGGCTCGACGTCGGTGATGGTCCGCGACTCCTCGGCGACGACGTCCGCGCGCAGCCCGGTGAGCACGACCGACGCGTCGGCCAGCTCGTCGACGTCGGTGCGCAGGCGGTCGACGAGGGCGTCGATCTGGCCGGCGAACCCGATCACGATCCCCGCCTGTAGCGCGGCGACGGTGTTCTTGCCCAGCGCTCCGCGTGGCCGCACGACCTCGATCTTGCGTAGGAGGGCCGTGCGGTCGGCGAGGGCGTCGACGGAGATGTCGATGCCCGGCGCGATCGCCCCACCGAGCAGCTCGCCGCGCGCGGAGACCGCGTCGACGGTGGTCGCCGTGTCGACGTCGACGACGACGACGGGCCCGTCGAACAGGTGGTGGGCGGCCAGCGCGTTGACCACGCGGTCAGAGCCCACCTCCCGCGGGTTGTCGACCTTGAGCGGCACCCCGGTCTTCACCCCGGGCGCGACGACGACGGCCGGCAGCTGCGGCCAGTAGTCGGCGGCCATCCTCCGGAGTTCGCCCGTGACCGACGGGACCACGGACATCGCGGCGATGCCGGTGAGCTGCTGAGCGCAGTCCCCCAGTAGTCCGCGGATCGTCAGGGCGAGCTCGTCGGACGTCACCGCCGGGGAGGTGCGCATGCTCCAGGTGCGCTCGAGCGGGCCGCCGCCGGGGTGGAAGACGCCGAGTCGGATGTGCGTGTTACCGACGTCGACGGTGAGCAGCATGTCCTGTCCGTGCCGGGTTAGACGGCGGCCGGCTCGGGCACGCGCGGGTTCTTCAGGCCCGAACCCTCGGGGACGTCCGCCGGGTCGGTGCCCTCGGTGAGCATGCGGTTCTCGCCGTCGACGAACACGACGCGGGGCTTGTACGCGCGGGCCTCGGCGTCGTCCATCTGGGCGTAGGCGATGATGATGACCAGGTCGCCGGGGTGGACGAGATGCGCGGCGGCGCCGTTGATGCTGATGACCCCCGAGCCGCGCTCACCGGTGATGGCGTAGGTGGTCAGGCGGCTGCCGTTGTCGATGTCGACGATGTCGATCTGCTGGCCCTCGAGCAGGTCGGCGGCGTCCATGAGGTCGGCGTCGATCGTGCAGGAGCCGACGTAGTGCAGGTCGGCCTGGGTGACGGTGGCACGGTGGATCTTGGAGTGGAGCATGGTGCGCTGCATCTACAGGCCTTCCTTCAGGTCTTCGGCCATTTCGGCCTGCTGGGCGGCGACGGTGGCCTCGGCTGCCGCGAGGAAGCCGGTGCCGATGGCCACGCCGACGTTGTCGATGAGTCTGGTGGTCCCGATACGGGCCGCGACGAGAAGTCGGCCGGGGCCCTCCTCAGGCGGTTCGCCGAGGTCGGCTCCCCGCAGCTCGAGGTAGTCCACGGAGATCTGGGGGCGTTCGCTCAGGACCGCGCGGGCGGCGTCGACGACGGCCTGCCGTCCGCCCTTCGCCGCGAACGTCCCGGCGACCAGGGCGGCGTTGAGAACAGTGGCGAGTTCCCGCTCGTCGTCGGAGAGGTAGCGGTTGCGGGAGCTCATGGCCAGGCCGTCGGACTCGCGGACGGTGGGCACTCCGACGATGCGGACGTCCATGTCGAGGTCCGCGACCATCTGGCGGATGAGCACGAGCTGCTGGTAGTCCTTCTCGCCGAAGAACGCCTGGTGCGGTCGGACGATGTTGAACAGCTTGTTCACCACGGTGAGCATCCCGGCGAAGTGGCCGGGGCGGGCCGCGCCGTCGAGGATCTCACCCGTCGGTCCCGGCTGCAGTGTCGTCCGCGGACCCTCGGGGTACATGGCGGCGGCGCTGGGCGCGAAGACCAGCTCGACGCCGGCATCGGCGAGGCGGGCGACGTCCTCGTCCAGCGTCCGCGGGTAGGCGTCGAGGTCCTCGCCGGGACCGAACTGCAGCGGGTTGACGAAGATCGATACGACCACGACCGAACCGGGGGTCCGGCGGGCGGCCTCGACCAACGCGAGGTGACCCTCGTGGAGCGCCCCCATGGTGGGCACGAACGTGACCTGCCTGCCGACCTTGCGCAGGGACTCGGTGACGGTGCTCAGGGTGGCCGGGTCGTGGTGGACGGTCAGCTCACCGCGGTTGTAGCCGGTGGCGGGACGGCCGGGCACCGCGGTGCGCACCGGGTACGTCGTGGAGGTCATCGAAGCTGCTCCGTGAGGTCGGGGGCCAACAGGTCGGTCACGTCGGGGCCGGCGCCCACGCGGTCGGCGGTGCGCTGGGCGAGCGCCCGGTACCCGGTGGCGATACCGCCGTCGACGTCTTCGAGGGCGTCGAGGTGGCGGGACACGGTGACGGCGTCGCCGCGCATCACGGGCCCCGTCAGCGCGGAGTCGCCGGACGCCAGGACGTTGTCGAGGGCCGCCCGCAGCAGCGGCTCGAGCGTCCGGCGGGCGAGCGCCTCGGCGTCCGCACCGAGCATGCCGTCGGGATCACCCTCGACGGCCCCGCCGGGCAGGACGGAGAACGAGGCCGCGAGCGCCTCGGCCGCGTCGTTGACGAGAGTGACCAGGTGGTTCGCCCCGTGGGCGAGGGCCGCGTGGTACAGGGCGCGGTGGGATTCGGCGACCGTGACGGGCAGACCGCCTGTCTCCATGACCAGCATCTGGCCCACCACGAGGCCGACCTCGTCCGGCGCGGTCAGGGCCCACGAACAGCCCTCCATGCGGTCGACGTCGGCCGATCCGCCGGTGAAGGTCATGGCCGGGTGGGCCGCCACGACCACGGCGCCGGCGTCGGCGGCCGGGCGCAGGACCTCCGCGCCGACCGCGCCCGCGACGTGGACGA
>NZ_JAALDU010000179.1 GCF_014145015.1 Dietzia sp. E1
CACCCGGAGACCCGCCCACCGGCAGCGCCAGCCGGCACACACGCACGCCCACACGCGAAAACAAGCCCGCCGTCACCCGACAGCAGCAGTCACACCGGCCCGTGAATCAGCGGGGTTAGAGTGGTGTAACTCGGTGGCCGAGATCGTCTCCGACATCCGTGTCGTTGACGGATGTAGAGCGGCCACCGTGTGATCCATCGAGTCAACCTTCCAAAGAATCCTCGAGGAGTCATCACGATGACCGCACCCCATATTGTCGACCCGGCAGGCCTGCTTGGCCAAGCCCTCACAGAGGCGTCTCCAGATCTGATGCGTGAGCTGCAGCAGACCATGATCAACGCCCTGCTGTCCGCGGACGCCGATGCCGTCTGCGGCGCCGAGTGGAACGCCCGCTCGGAGCAGCGCACCAACCACCGCAATGGCTACCGCCACCGGCCCCTGGATACGCGGGTCGGCACCGTTGATGTCGCCGTCCCGAAGCTGCGCTTGGGCAGCTACTTCCCCGAGTGGCTGCTCGAGCGCCGCAAGCGGGCCGAGTCCGCGCTGATCACGGTCGTGGCGGACTGCTACCTGCGTTCCGGGCACCGCGCCGGGAGCGGTCGAGTGGAGGAGGTTGTCGTGCCGGGGCAGGACGACCGGCACGCGGCCATCTCCCAGACTGAACCCCCCGGCCGCCGGCTCGTGGAGGAGAGCGGTGGTGATTGTCTGGCGGACGCCCGGGGCTGCCTCGCCCAGCGCATTTCTTGAGCTATCACTCGGCGGGCGGCGCAGGAACGAAGGATCCTTTCGATGGACCGCTGAGGTAGGTACATGCCTGCATGAACGAATGTATAGTCACGTAACCGCATGCCCGTCCAACCGGAAACCGCGCAGATTGCTGCGACGCCGATTCAGGAGATGTCATGTCAGTCGAGGTCCCTACCCGTCATCCAGAGCCGCGACGAGTCCTACTGGACTATCCCCACCGTCAGGCAGGGCATTGTGGTTCCGGAGCGCTGAGAGACCTCCTGGAGTGGGCCGGTCTGGGCTGGGACGAGGTGCCGAGCGAAGGTCTGGTCTTCGGAATGGGCGGTGGTCTCGGCTTCACCTACCTGCGGGCACCGGGTCTCGCCCCTCCCATCTACTTCGTCGGGCGTAGCAGCGACCTCGAGGTCGACCTTCTCGCCAGGCTGGGTGCAGAGGTCGACGTTCGGGGAACCGACGATCCCGAGACCGGCTGGGGCTGGGTCCGCCGCGAACTCCAGCAAGGCCGTCCCGTGCTGATGTGGGCCGACATTTCTGAGCTGCCCTACCTCAATGTCCGCCTTCAGATGAGTCGGCACGACATCGTCGTGATCGGTTACGAAGACGACACCGAGACGGCTTTCGTGGTGGACAACGACCGAGCCGAGATGCAGAAAGTCCCCTACGAGGCTCTTGCGCGGGCGCGCGCGTCCCGATCGTTCCCCGTGCCCACGAGGCACACCACGTACTTCGTGAACTGGCCCCAGATCCTGCCCGATCTCCGCCAGACTGCGGCTTCGGCCCTCGTGGCCTCGGTCGAAAACATGCAGGCGGCGACAACCGCGATTATTCCGGACGCGTCGGTGCTACCGCCGGATGCCGTTGCCGCTGCCGGGATCAGTGGAGTCACGGTCTTCGCCGAGGATGTCGACCGGTGGCCGGGGCTCATGCCCGAACCGGAACTGGACATCGCGCTGCGTTCTCTCCACGCCTTTGTAGAGAAGGCAGGCACGGGCGGCGGCCTGTTCCGCCGGTTGCAGGCACAGTTCTGTGGCGACGTGGCCCGGCTAACGGAGTCCGCGGAGATGGCGAAGGCCGGAACTGCGCTCTTGCGCTGCGCGGACACGTGGTCGGCTCTGGCTGCGGCCGGCCGTAGCGACGGATCGACGCTCGATCGCTGGCGACGGGTCAATGAACTCGCCGCGACGCTTCCCCGCGACGAAGGCCATGCCATCTCTCACATGCGCAAAGCGGCGGGGGAACTGGGGATGGGTGACCCATTGTAGGCAAGTCGGCGAACGCAGCAAGCGAGCACCACTGCCGGGTTGCAGCAGCAAATCTGCGGCGCGGACGTAAAGGCGACCCGCTCTACGGGATCCGCACCATCATCCGCTGCGACCCGGCACGGCTGACCGAGCGGCAGTGGCGACGGTTCAATGACGCATTGGCCGCCGACCCCCGGCACGAGGAACTGTTCCTCGCCTGGCAGATCGCCCACGAACTCCGACAGGCCTACCACCATAAAGACCTGCCAGCCGGGCGCAGCGCTGCGGAGAAGATACTCGCGACCTTGCCGTCCTGCCCGATCCCAGAGATCGCCCGCCTCGGCCGCACTCTTCGCAAGTGGAAGGACTCCTTCCTCGCCTACTGGACCACTGACCGATCCAACAATGGTGGAACCGAAGCGATCAACGGCCTCATCGAACTCCACCGGCGCCTGGCCCGCGGCTACCGCAACCGCGACAACTACCGCCTGCGGATGCTCCTCATCGCCGGCGGGCTACGGACCTGACCCCACACTCAGATGCGAAGAGCCCCTTATCCGGCCCTTCACTATGAAGTTGTGAGGCCGTAGGCCTG
>NZ_JAALDU010000180.1 GCF_014145015.1 Dietzia sp. E1
CCGCCGATCGCGGGCCTCGCGGCGGCGTGCGCGGGCATGGCGGCCGGCGCGATCCTGGTGACCTCCCCGGACCTGCCCGGCCGGGCGCTGTGGCTCGTGCCCGTCGCGGTCCTGCTGGGCATCGGCTACGGCACGCTGCTCGTGGCGGGCCTGGTCGAGGTGGAGTTCCAGTCGGGTCCCCGCGATCACGCCGGGCTCGTCGCCGTGTTCTACGTCCTGGCGTACCTCGGCATGGGCACGCCGTACTTCCTCGCCGAGCTATCCCGGTTCGGCGGGCCGGTCCCGTGGATCGCGGGGCTCGCGGTGGTGTGCGCCCTGCTCATCCCGGTCACGGCCCGCCGCCTCCGCTAGCCGCCGCCTCCGCTAGCCCGAGTTGCGCAGGGCCGTGGCCAGGCCGTTCATCGTCAGCTGGATGCCGGTACGCACCGCCGGATCCTCGTCGCCCGCGCGGTAGCGGCGCAGCAGCTCGACCTGCAGCACGTTGAGCGGCTCGAGGTACGGGAAGCGGTTGCGCACCGAGCGGGCGAGCGCGGGGTTATCGTCGAGCAGCGTCTCCTGTCCGGTGATCGCCAGCAGCATCTCGCGGGTAAGCTCGAACTCGTCGGCGATCACCCCGTGGATCCGCCGACCCACCTCGGCGTCGGGCACGAGTTCGGCGTAGCGGCCGGCCAGGCCCATGTCCGCCTTGGCCATCACCTGCGCCATGTTGGACAGAGTCGTACGCAGGAACGGCCAGTCGTCGTACAGCCGCCGCAGCGTGGCCAGCCGCTCGTCGGCCGTGGTCCCGGCCGAACCGCCGCCGGCACCGTCGATCCAGCGCCGCAGGGCGGTGCCTACCCCGAACCAGCCGGGCAACATGACGCGCGACTGCGACCACGACAGCACCCACGGGATCGCCCGCAGGTCCTCGACCGACGACGTCTGCTTGCGCGAGGACGGCCGCGAGCCGATGTTGAGCTCGCCGATCTCCGCGACCGGTGTGGAGGTGGTGAAGTACTCGATGAACCCCGGATCCTCGTGGACGAGCGACGCGTACGCCTCCCGTCCGAGCGTCGCGAGCTCGGCCATCACGCCGTAGGCCTCCTCCGCGCGGTCGCCGAGGCCCTCGACGTCGAGCAGGGACGCCTCGAGCGTCGCCGCGACCAACGCCTCGAGGTTGCGGCGCGCCCGCCGCGGCTCGGAGTACTTGGCGGAGATGACCTCGCCCTGCTCGGTGATCCGCAGCGCGCCCTGCACGGCGCCCGGGGGCTGGGCGAGGATCGCCTCGTAGGAGTTGCCGCCGCCGCGGCCGACCGCCCCGCCGCGGCCGTGGAAGTACCGCAGGTGCACGCCGGCGCGGTCCGCGGCCTGCACCAGATCGCGTTCGGCCTGGTAGAGCGCCCAGTTCGCGGCCAGGTAGCCGCCGTCCTTGTTGGAGTCCGAGTAGCCGAGCATCACCTCGAGTACGTCCCCCTGCCCGCGGATGAGCGCGCGGAACTGCGGGATCGCCAGGGCGGCGTCGAGGATGCCCGGCCCGGCGGCGAGGTCGTCGATGGTCTCCAGCAGCGGGATGAGCCGCACACTCGACCGCGGCGCGTCCGGGTCGCCGGAGAACAGCCCCACCTCGCGCAGCAGCACGGCCGGCTCGAGCAGGTCGGAGACGGACCCACACATCGACACGATGTAGTGCGGCACCACGTCCGCGCCCAGCAGGTCCACGGCCGCGGCGGCCGCCCGCATCACCCCGAGTTCCTTCTCCGCCAGCTCGGACAGTTCCGCGCGCGGCCCGAGCAGCGGCCGGTCGTGCGAGAGTTCGCGCAGCAGCAGCTCCACGCGCGCGTCCTCGTCGAGCGCCGAGTAGTCCTCGCTCACGCCGGCCTTCGCGAACAGCTCGGTGAGCACCTCCTCGTGCGACTCAGAGTTCTGCCGCATGTCCAGGGCCTGCAGGTGGAACCCGAACGTGCGCACCGCCCACCGCAGGTCACGCAACCTCGGCGCCCGCAGCATCTCGGCCCCACACTCCCCGAGAGCCGCGTCGATGACCTCCAGATCAGCGAGCATCTGGGCCGGGGAGGTGTAGGCCTCGTCGTCGTCGTCGTGGTCGTTGTTGTCGCCGTGGGCGGCGCCCGGCGCCGATCCGGGTGACGACGACGAGGTGGTCCCCCGCGCGGCGAGGCGGCGTCGGACCACTCTCACGGCGCGGCGGAAGGGCACGTCCTTCCGCGCGGCGCTGAGCTCGCCCTCCTCCTCCCCGAGGGAATCCGCGAGGTCGCGCAGCTCGGTGGGCACGCCCACGACACGCCGCGACAGGGGCAGTTCGCGCTCGAGCATCCGCAGTTGGTGGGCGTAGTGCTGGTGCAGCAGCGCGGCGGCCTGTTCGGTGGCGAATCGGACGACGTCGCCGGTGACGTACGGATTGCCGTCACGGTCGCCGCCGATCCAGGAGCCGGGGCGGACGACGGGCCGGTCTCCGCCGCCCAGGCGCTCGGCGATCTCGGCGTTGAGCGGCGGGATCACGTCCATGAGCGTGGCCTCGTGATACTGCAGGCCGCCCAGGACCTCGTCCTCGATGCGGGGGCGCTGGCTGCGGATGATCGCGGTCTGCCACAGGGTGAGCACCTGGCGGCGGATGTCGGTCTCGACCTCGGCGAGCTCGGCGTCGGTGACGCGGTCCTGTGGCCCGGTCCGCAGCGCGTCGCGGCGGCGCATGAGGTCGAGCACGCGGCGGGTGATCTCGAAGACCGACCGGCGGCGCGTCTCGGTGGGGTGTGCGGTGAGGACGGGAACCACCCGGGCGGTGGTCCGGACAGTCTCGAGTTTGTCGGCGTCCGGCTCGGTCTTCGCGAGGCGAGCCCAGGTGGCCTCGAGATCCCCGTCGGGCGGCGGCGAACCGGCGGCCGTGTGGAGACGGCGACGCCGCTCCTGGTGGAGGTCCTCGGCCACGTTGGCCAGAAGCGCGAATAGGGAGAACGCCCTGATCACAGGAATGACGTCGGCGGCGGGCACGTCGGTGAACAGGGCGGCGACCTCGTCGCGGTCGGCCTCCGAGCGGCGGACGGCGAACGCGGTGCGCCGCGCGGTCTCCACCAGGTCGAATATCCGCTGGCCGGCCTGCTCGCGCACGGTGTCCCCGAGCAGGGCGCCGAGGAACCGGACGTCGTCGCGCAGGGGGCGGACGGCGTCCTCGAGCGGATCGACGCCGTCGGGTGCCGGCTGATCGACGCCGGGCTGGTCTGCGCTCGGCGGCTCGGTCGGACGCTGGTCGGGCTGGGTGATGTCGGCCATGCTCGCCACAGTAGGCGCGGGATATGACAAGTGCGTGAAACCTGGCCCGCCGCGGAAACCGGGGAGATCCCCGATGCGCGGGCGCCGATTCACGAGGAGACTGGGGCCATGACCCAGCAGCCCGGTTTCTCCCAGTACGGCGACCCCCGGTACGGCGATCCGCGGTATGTCCAGCCGCCCGCGGCCGCGCCCGACGACCGCACGCCCGCGGCCCTGGCCCACGCGTCGAGTCTCATCGCGATGGCGCTGTCGGCAGGGTGGCTGTCGTTCGTCGGCCCGCTGGTGATGTGGCTGATCTACAAGGACCGCAGTCCGTTCGTCCGCCAGGCTGCGGCCGGCTCGTTCAATTTCAACCTCGGTCTGTGGCTCATGAGCATCGTGGGCTGGATCTGCATCATCACGGTGATCGGTATCCCGCTCGGCCTCATCCTCCTGGCGGTGTCGTTCCTCGCGCAGATCATCGGCCACGTCATCGGCACCCTCCGTGCGCTCAAGGGCCGGACGATCAACTACCCGTTCCAGCTCAAGGTGCTGCGCTAGAGCCGCTGGTCTGCTTTCAGCGCCGCATCGACGCTGGCCGGGGCGCTGCCGGAGGATGTCGGGAATGAGTTTGAGTGCTTGGGCGGTGGAGCATTCGCGTGGTTGGACCCTCACTATGATCGTGAACCAGCGTGGGGATGGGGTCACTTGTAGACGTCGCCGCGGTGGCCGATACGTAGTACAAGTACAACGAGGGCATCGTCTTCGATGTCATAGATGATGCGATGGCCACCGACGCGGATGCGGAGTTCGCCGCCACCTCCGGCGAGTTGGATCGCTCCGGGCGGTCGCGGTGTCCCGGCCAGCGCCTCGATCGCCCGGACGATTCGCTTCTGCTCGGTGGGATGAAGTTTGCGCAGGGCTGTGGCAGCCGAGGGCTTATAGGAGATCGAATAGGGCATCAGACAAGCGGGGGCGCTGGTCTACAGGCCCAGTTCCGCCATGAGGTCTTCGTGGGAGATGCTGTCGTCCTCGCGGCGAGCGGCAGCCGCGGCTTTCACGTCGGCCTGATCTTCCAGGGCCTGTAGGGCGCGGTCGAAGAATTCCGGCGAGACGACAACGGCGCGACGACGGCTGCCCCGGCTGAGGATCTCTACCGGCGCCCGCTGCGCGGCATCGAGTAACTCGCTCTGATGAGCGCGGAAGTAGCTCAGCGTCGTGGTGACCATGCCAGCAATAGTACATCTTGTACAACTAGCGGCCCAGTTGCCTGCATGATCTCGAGTGGGTGGTGAGCTCCCTCGTCGTCGCCCTCGGACGGTCCGACGGCACCTCCAACACCACGGTGCGCGTGGTCGACTGGGTGACATACGCGGAGCCACCCTCGATCGCGATCCCGTTGGACACGCCGACCTGCGCGCGGCGCGACTATTGGTCTTCGACCTCGCCGGTCGCGGTGACCCGCGTCAGCCGGCCCGTCTCGCCGGTGACGATTCCGCGTGCGGTCACATCCAGTTGACGCCGTCGTGTTCGTGTTCGCGCACTCGGTACTCGATCATTCTGGTGAGGAGTGGGCGAGGCGGTGGGGTGCCGTATGGCAGGGCGACGGTGCCTTTGCCGGTGCGGTACTGGGTGAGCTCGGCCTCGAAAGCAGCTTTGGTGGATGGGGTGAAGGCCATGCTGGCATGGGCCTTGTGACCGCTGAACATGAACAAGATGACGCCGTCGGGATGGACGTAGGCCGGGTGGCCCCACTTGATCTGCTCGACTCCATCGGGGACCGCCTCGCGGCTCAGGGCACGAAGCTCGCCGAGAAGGGGACGGCCGAGCGGCGGTGCTGCGTCGATGTACTCGTCGACGGTCGTTGGCTTCGGCATGGCCTCTCACCCGATCCTCTGATCTGATTCCGGACGCTCCTATATAGCTGTGTCAAGGGTTTGAGTGCCTAGAT
>NZ_JAALDU010000181.1 GCF_014145015.1 Dietzia sp. E1
TCCTCGAGCACCGCTGCCAGCAGGTCGTCCTTGTTGCCGATGTGCCGGTGGATGAGACCGAGGTTGACCCCAGCCGCCTCGGCCACCAGGCGCAGTGGCGCACGTGGTCCGCGGGCGGCGAAGACCCGTCGGGCCGTGCCCAGGACGGCGCGGCGGACGGCGTCACGGCCGACGGGGCGATCTGGTGTGGGGCGTTCCATGGACACGACTGTAGACGAACGTCTACAGTCTCGATAGGCCCGGCTGTAGACAGATGTCTACGGTCGCTGCCGACTCCCGCCCATCGCCCGCGCTCCGCGGCCACGAGAGGAACCCCCATGCAGGTCACCATCGGCGATCACCAGATCGAATTCGGTCCCAAGCGTCTCCGGCTCCGTGCCGACGACGCGCCGCCCGCCACCTACGAGCACATCGGCGTGCGGCCCGTCACGCCGTTCATCGGCGCCGACATCGAGGGCGTGGACCTCGCCGCCCCGACGCCCGAGCAGATCGCCGAGCTCAAGACCGCGCTCCTCGAACGCAAGGTCCTCTTCTTCCGCGACCAGCAGCACCTCACCGCCCACCAGCACCGCGACTTCGCCGCCCACTGGGGCGAGCTGGAGGTCCACCCGATCCTCGACCAGGGCGAGATCCCCGAGGTCGTCCGGTTCGACCGCGGTCAGGACAACCCGGGCATGGAGAACATCTGGCACGTCGACGTGACCTGGAAGAACCGCCCGCCGATGGGCTCGGTGCTCCGGGCGATCGAGGTCCCCGACGCCGGTGGCGACACCCTCTGGTCGGACATGGGCAACGCCTACGACGCCCTGCCCGACGACATCAAGGAGCGGATCGACGGGCTCACCGCCACGCACGACTTCACCCCGTCGTTCGGCCTCGGGATGACGCCGGACAAGCTCGCGCAGATGCAGGCGCAGTACCCGCCGCAGCACCACCCCGTCGTCCGGACGCACCCGGAGACCGGCCGCAAACTGCTGTTCGTCAACAGCCTCTTCACCACCGAGATCGACGGCGTGGACCCCGTCGAGGGGCGGGAGCTGCTCCGGCGGCTACTGGACCAGGTGAAGATGCCCGACTTCCAGGTCCGCCTGCGTTGGGCGCCCGGCACGGTCGCGTTCTGGGACAACCGCGCCACGCAGCACTACGCGTGTAGCGACTACTTCCCGCACCGACGCGTGATGGAGCGCGTGGCGATCGTCGGGGACGTGCCGGCATGACCGCGTGCCCTGACGGGTCGACCCTCGACCGCCACGTTCTGCCGGTCCGCCGACTCGCGCCCCGCGTCGCGGCGGAGATGGACCGGCGCCACCAGCAGGATCCGTTCCCGGGGGCCGAGCAGGTCTGGCCGCCGGAGTCGGCGCCCAACATCCTGCTCGTCATGCTCGACGACGTGGGTTTCGGCACCTCGTCCGCCTTCGGCGGGCCGTGCCGCACGCCCACGATCGAGCGCCTGGCCCGCGACGGCGCCGGTTACACGCGCTTCCACACCACCGCGCTGTGCTCACCGACCCGCGCGGCCACCCTGACCGGACGCAATCACCACAGCGTCGGCATGGGCGTGATCTCCGAGATGGCCACCCGCGCGCCCGGCTACACCGGCGTCCGCCCCGACTCCGCCGCCACCGTCGCCCGCGTGCTGCGCGGCAACGGCTACGCCACCGGCGCGTTCGGCAAGATGCACCAGACCCCGCCGTGGGAGACCACCGCCGCCGGCCCGTTCGACCGCTGGCCCACCGAGGAGGGCTTCGACACCTTCTATGGATTCCTCGGCGCCGAGGCCGACCACTTCACCCCGGTCCTCTACGACGGCCGCCGGCAGGTGGACCCGCCGCGCACACCGGAGGAGGGGTACCACCTCACCGAGGACCTGGTGGACCGTGCCGTTCAGTGGATCGACGAGCTGGGCTCGGTCTCCCCGGGTCAGCCGTGGTTCTGCTACCTGCCATTCGGCGCCGTTCACGCGCCCCTGCACGTGCCGGAGGCCTACCGGGACCGGTACGTCGGCGAGTTCGACGACGGCTGGGACGCGCTGCGCGAACGGACGCTGGAGCGCCAGAAGGAGCTCGGGGTGGTGCCGCCCGACACCGAACTCGGCCCCTGGGCTCCCGGGCTGCCGCACTGGGAGGAGCTCGACGCCGACGAACGACGCGTCGCCGCCCGACTCATGGAGCTGTACGCCGGGTTCCTCGAGCACACCGACGACCAGGTGGGCCGCCTCATCGACCACCTCGCCTCCACCGGCGCGCTCGAGGACACCCTCGTGCTCTACATGGTCGGGGACAACGGCGCCTCCACCGAGGGCGGGCGACTGGGCGCGTTCAACTACCTGGCCGGCCTCAACGGGCTGCCCTCCACGACCGCGGAACTGCTGGACAACTGGGACGCCCTCGGCGGGCCGGACTCCTATCCGCACTTCCCGGCGTCCTGGGCGTTGGCGCTGGGCACCCCGTACCAATGGGCCAAGCAGGTCGCCTCCCACTACGGCGGCACCCGCAACGGGCTCGTCGCCCACTGGCCGGGTCGGATCGCCGAACCCGGGAAGCTGCGCCACCAGTGGCACCACTGCGTGGACATCACACCGACGATCCTCGAGGCCGCGGGCCTGCCGATGCCACACACCGTGGACGGGGTGGCGCAGAAGCCGCTCGAGGGGGTGGGCATGGCGTACACGTTCGCCGAGCCCGACGCCCCGGACCGACACACCACCCAGTACTTCGAGATCTTCGGCAACCGCGGGATCTACGACCACGGGTGGACGGCGGTGACCGCGCAGCGCGCACCCTGGCTGATGGCCACCCGGGTCGACCTCGCCGACCTTTCCGCCAGCAGGTGGGAGCTGTACGACACCCGCGTGGACTGGTCGCAGGCACGCGACCTGGCCGACGAGCACCCGGATGTCCTCGAACGGCTGAAGACCAAGTTCATCGCCGAGGCCGCCCGCTACGACGTCCTGCCGCTGGACGACAGCACCGTCGGCCGTCAGGCCGGGGACAACCGACCGCCCCACCCCATGGCCGGCCGGACGTCCATCACCCTCTACCCGCACATGGACGGGCTCAACGAGAAGGCCGCACCGCGCCTGTTCAACCGGGGATTCCTGCTCTCGGCGTCGCTCGACGTCCACGAGCCGGGGGCCTGCGAAGGCGTCCTGCTCAGCATCGGTGGGCGGTTCGGCGGTATGACGCTGTATCTCCTCCACGGCGTGCCCGTGTTCGAGTACAACTTCTTCGGCCGCCACCACGGCCGCGCCGCCGGCACCCGGCCGCTCGCGGCGGGCGCCCGCACGGTCGAGTTGGAGTTCGGCTACGACGGTGGGATCGCCGCCGGCGCCGACCTGGGGCTGTTCGTCGACGGCGAGCAGGTAGGGCACGGGCGCATCGCCGTGACGGCCCCCGCGATGTTCAGCATGAACGAGACGCTGGACATCGGCCGCAGTCGCGGCAGCGCGGTGAGCACCGCCTACGAGGGGTCGTTCCCGGTCCGGGGAGCGACCCTGCACCACGTGCGCGTGGACCTCCAGCGCGGCAGCGAACTGCCGCGGGCGCGGAGGGAGAGCATCGAGCTGGCGACGCACTGAGCAGCGCGGGCTCAGACGCGTCCGCGGAAGAGCTTGCGGAAGTACACGACGGGCTGGACGAACCGGTCGAACGCGTACGTGATGCGCCGTGGCACGGTGAGGTCGATCCCGCGCACCGAGGGGGCCGGCCGACCGTCCCGGTCGTGCTCGTCGAGCACCAGTCGGTTCCTGCTCACGGCGACGGGGATGACCGTGTAGCCGTCGTACTCCCGTAGCGCTCCACCGTCGCGGGCGGCGCGGAGGTTGTCGGCCACCACCCCGACCTGCGCGCGCAGCGCGCCACCCGACGGGCGGGTCCCGACCGTCGCGGCGTCCCCCAGGCCCCACACCGTGTCGACGCGCGTGTGCCGCAGGGTGCCCGGGTCGACGTCGACCAGGGCGGCGTCGTCGTCGGTGGCGAGCCCCGAGTCGGCGACGAACCGGGGCGCACGGGAGTGCGGTGTGACGTAGGCCAGGTGGACGTCCCCGATGGTCGCAGGCGCCGGGCCGTCGACCGACACCGTGCGGGCGTGGTGGTCCACGGCGTCGACGCGCGACTGCTCGTGAACGGTGATGCCGTACTGCTCGATGAACGGCCGCAGCCTCCGGTCCGCGTGCTCGAGCCCGAGGAGCCCACTGAACGGGGTCACCAGGTGGATGTCGATCCGGTCGAGCACGTCTTCGCGCCGCCAGTGGTCGCAGGCGAGGAACATCGCCTTGAGCACCGTCCCGCCGCAGGAGGCGGGCTCGGGCGGGACCGAGAACACCACCGTGCCCTCACGGGCGCGGACCAGGGCGGCGCACGCCCGGCCGGCGTACTCGGGCACGTGCGCGGACACCGCCCACCCGTCGACGTAGCCCTCCTGTAGTCCCGGGATCGCGTCCCAGTGCGGGGTCAGGCCGGGGCACAGCACGAGGTCGCGGTAGCCGACGGTGGCGCCCGTGTCGAGGGTGACCGTGCGTTCGGCCGGGTCGACGCGGGTCGCCGCATGGGGGAGGAGCTCCACGCCGTCGGGGACGACGGTCGCCATGACCCGTTCGTACCGGGACATGCGGGCCTGCCCGGCCGCCGCGTAGTTGAGCATCGGTCGGTACCGGTGCACGGGGCTGGGGTCGATGAGCGCGACGCTGCGCACGCCGTCGCGCCTGAGGCGGGCCGCCAGGGAGACCCCGGCGTTGCCCGCCCCGACGATCACGGTGTCGAACGCGGCGGGCATGGCGTCAGAACACTTCGAACGCGTAGCCGACGAGTCCGATGACGACGAGGAGGACGACGACGGCGATGACCGCGATCCACACGTAGGCACTCTTGTTGCCCGGCTGGGGTGTCGGGCTCTGCTGTTCCATCGGGCCCTGCTTGCTGGTGGCGCTGTCCGACTGCAACGAGGTGGAGTCGGAGTCCGGCGTGATGCCGGCCGGGGCCGCGCCGTGGCTGTCCACGTCGGGGCTCTCGCTCGGGTCGGGGTCTGACGGTCGGGCGTTGGTCATTTCGCACCTCTCGATCGAGTGGGACCCACACGTTAGGGGCTCGGCGTGTGGCCTTCCACCGGTCGGCGACCCGTGAGCACGACGACCCCCGGGCCGGCGCCGGCCGCGAGGGCACCCAGCACCTCGGCCACCGACCAGGCGGTGATCGCGGATGTGCGGCCGCCGGAGTCGGGGTCGACGGCGTTCTCGAACTGCAGCTCGTAGCGGCCCACCGGTGACTCCCACTCGACGACGTGGCGGGTGCGTCCGACGTCCGGGTCGGCGACCACGATCACCTCGGTCCGGTCCAGGCCGCGGGTGGCCAGCGCGAGGGCGACGGACGCGTTGGAGGTGCGAGGGAACTCGAGCGCCGCCTGGCGGGCCGAGCCGCGGAAGACCTCGCGGCGATCGGTGAGCTGCTCGTCGACGTCCAGGGCCGCGGGCCGCTTGATGGTGTAGTGGCGGACGCTGGCGTCGGCGGTCCCGGCGCGGGCGGCCGCCGAGAGGACGTCGAGTCCGCCGATGGCCCCGGCGGGCACGAGCACGCGGCCGGC
>NZ_JAALDU010000182.1 GCF_014145015.1 Dietzia sp. E1
TCCCCGTGACGGACTCGGCCGGGCTGCCGAAACCCCTACCGGTGCGGGTCCTCACCTCGACGAATCGCAGTCTGCCCGCGGAGTCCAGGACCACCAGATCGAGTTCCCCGACCGGACACCGCCAGTTCCGGCTGATCACCACCGCACCGCGGGCCTCCAGCAGGCCCGCCGCGTATTGCTCCCCGATCCGGCCTGTCCGCACCCGCTGGTCCTCGCCGCCCCTGGCGCGTCCCACCCCGTCCCCTGTCATCGCCGTCCTCCCGGCGGCCCGGCCCGTCCGGGTCCGCCGGGGCACACCCTGCCCGACGACGACGGCCCGATCCGCTGGTCGCGGACCGGGCCGGGGGTCTCCTGTGGAGGCGGATCGGGCTGTGGAGAACCGGGCCGGTGGCTACTCCGGCAGGCGCAGTTCGGGCTTGTCGAGTTCCTCGATGTTGACGTCCTTGAACGTCAGGACGCGCACGTACTTGACGAAACGAGCAGGTCGGTACATGTCCCACACCCACGCGTCGGACATACGTACGTCGAAGTACACCTCCCCGTCGGCGGACCGCGGGATCAACTCGACGGCGTTGGCGAGGTAGAAGCGCCGCTCCGTCTCGACGACGTAGGTGAACTGACCGACGATGTCGCGGTACTCGCGATATAGCGAGAGCTCCATCTCGGTCTCGTAGTTCTCCAGATCCTCGGCGCTCATCTCGTGCTGCTCCTCGAATGCGCCTGCGCGGCGCGACGGACGTTGGCGTACGACATCCGATGGATGTCGCTGGGACCGAGCTGCTCGATCGCCCTGGCGTGACCCGTGGTGCTGTACCCCTTGTGGGCGGCGAAGCCGTAGCCCGGGTACCGCGAGTCGAGGTCCACCATAATCCGATCGCGCGTGACCTTCGCGAGGACACTCGCGGCGGCGATGGATGCGACCACCGCGTCACCCCCGATCACCGCCGTGGACTGGCACCCGAGACCGTCGACCGCGAACCCGTCCGTCAGGACGAACCCGGGTCGCGGGTCCAGGGCGGCGACCGCCCGACGCATCCCCTCGATGTTGCAGCGGTGGATCCCGCGCGCGTCGATCCGATCCGGTTCGATCACGACGACCGAGACAGCCCTCGCGCGCCGCAGGACCGCGTCGTGGAGCCGGGCGCGGGCCGCGGCGGTGAGCTTTTTGGAGTCGTCCAGGTCCGCGAGTTCCGGGTGGAGCCGGTCACCGAGCACACACGCCGCCACGACGAGCGGTCCCGCACAGGAACCGCGGCCGGCCTCGTCGACGCCCGCGACGGGACCCAGCCCCCGTCGGGTGAGCGCGGCCTCCAGCGCGAGCCGGCCGTCCCTGCGGGTCACCCGCGCCCGGGTGGGCAGCAGGCGGTGCCGTCGCGACCGGTCGGGGCGTGCCCGGGTCACCCCGCGCTGATGTCCGGCGAGGAGACCGTCCCGATCCGGTCGAACGGGAGGATGATCGCCTGCACCTTGCCGATAATGTTCTCCGCCGGCACCGTGCCCTGGTGTTCGTCTCCCATGTGGAAGCGGGAGTCCGCGGAGTTGCCGCGGTTGTCGCCCATCACCCAGTAGTTGCCCTCGGGGACCGTGACGGGACCGAACGCGCAGTTCAACGGGTTACGGGCGGGCGACGGGTCCTCGTTGAGGTAGGGCTCGTCCAGGGGTTGGCCGTCGACGAGGAGCGACCCGTCCGGCGCGCATCCCCCCACCGTCTGCCCGCCCACCGCGATCACGCGCTTGACCATGTCGTTCTGGTCGGGCGGGACGATGCCGATCACTCCGCCGATGTTCTGGAGGGTGCGGATGACAGGGTTGTCCGAACGGATGGACTGGTACCCCTCGTTCCACGACTCGGGCCCTTCGAAGACGACCACGTCGCCGGGCTGCGGATCACCGAACCGGTAGCTGATCTTGTCGACGAAGATCCGGTCGCCCGTGCAGCCCGCGCAGCCGTGCAGCGTGGGTTCCATGGACTCGGACGGGATCTGGTAGACGCGACCGACGAAGGTCTGG
Source organism: Dietzia sp. E1 (assembly GCF_014145015.1). Lineage (GTDB taxonomy): Bacteria > Actinomycetota > Actinomycetes > Mycobacteriales > Mycobacteriaceae > Dietzia > Dietzia cinnamea_A. The sequence goes on from NZ_JAALDU010000182.1 coordinate 2,011, forward strand.
AAGACGAACACCAGGGCCAGGGCGATCACCACCAGCAGCGGGATCTCGATGTACCAGGGCTGGCCCTTCTTCTCGACGCCACGAGCCGGGGCCCCGTGATCACGGGGCCCCGGCTCGGCGGTGTCGTGTCCGGGCGTATCGGTGCTGCTCACCCGGACGAGCGTAGTCGATCCCGCACCGCCGACGGCGGCCGAGTCCGACGCACTCTATGCGCTCAGCGCTTCTCCTTGATCTTCGCGGCCTTGCCGCGGAGCTCGCGCAGGTAGTACAGCTTGGCGCGGCGGACGTCGCCACGCACGAGCACGTCGATGCGATCGATGTTGGGCGAGTGCACGGGGAACGTGCGCTCGACGCCGACGCCGAACGAGACCTTGCGGACGGTGAAGGTCTCGCGGACGCCGCCGCCCTGGCGACGGATCACGACACCCTTGAAGACCTGGATGCGCTCCTTGGAGCCCTCGATGACCTTGACGTGCACGTCGAGCGTGTCGCCGGCACGGAACTCCGGGATGTCGTCTCGGAGGGACTTGTTGTCGATGAAGTCGAGAGTGTTCATTGTGTTCCTTGCATGTCAGGAATGAGGACAGAGGACCCTGGCGCCCGCCGTGAGGCGGGTCGACCGGTTCGTGCCCCGGATCAGCGCGACCGTCCCCGGGCGCGCGTGCGCCCGAAAGGTCAACCTCGCTAGTGTGCCATCCCCGCCGGGGGTGGCCCAAATCAACCCTCTGGCGGTTCCCAGCCCAGCTCGGCCAGGGTCTGCAGGTCGGCGGCGCTGAGCGGGGCCCCGCCCAGGAGGTCCGGGCGCCTCTCCGCGGTCCGCCGCAGCGATTCGTCGCGGCGCCAGCGTGCGATCCTCGCGTGATCGCCGCTCTTGAGGACGTCGGGCACCGGGCGGTCGCGCCATATCTCGGGGCGGGTGTAGCTCGGTCCCTCGAGGAGACCGTCGGAGAAGGAATCCTCCTCGTGACTACGCCGGTTCCCCAGCACGCCGGGCAGGAGGCGTACCACGGCCTCCGCGATGACGAGGACGGCCACCTCGCCCCCGATCAGGACGTAGTCCCCGATGCTGACCTCCTCGACGTCCATGCGCTCGGCGGCCTCGTCGACCACACGCTGATCGATGCCCTCGTAGCGGCCGCACGCGAACACGATCCGACGGCGGCGGGCGTACCGGTGGGCGTCGGACTGAGAGAAGGGCCGCCCGGCGGGGGTCGGGACGATCAGCAGGGGCCGGGAGTCCGGATCCGAGGCGGCCGGCCCGGTCGTCAGCCCGGTGTCGGTCTGGGGAACGAGGTCGTCGAGCGCGTCGCCCCACACCGTTGGCCGCATCACCATCCCCGGCCCGCCGCCGAACGGGGTGTCGTCGACGGATTTGTGCACGTCGTGGGTCCAGGCGCGCAGATCGTGGACGCCGACCTCGACGATGCCCCGGTCGACGGCGCGACCGAGAAGGGCGAGCCGGAGCGGGGCAAGGTAGTCGGGGAAGACGGTGACGACGTCGAGACGCATGATCGGCCCGCGCCGCTCCTCGGCGGCGGGCCCGCTCACGACGTGCCCAGGTCGAGCAGCCCCTCCGGTGGGTCGATGACGCACGTCCCACCGGAAACGTCCACCTCGGGGACCATCTCGGTGACGAAGGGCACGAGCGCGTCGGCACCGTCGGTCAGTCGGATCCCGAGGAGCTCACCGGCGGGGGTGTGGACGATCTCGGTGACCTCGCCGAGCGGTGCGCCCGAGGTGTCGAGGACCCGGAGCCCGACGAGCTGGTGATCGTGGTACTCGTCCGGGTCCTCTGGATCGGGGAGCTCGGCGGAGTCGACCAGCAGGAGCATGCCGCGCAGCGCGTCGGCCGTGTCGCGGTCGGATACACCGGCCAGGCGCACGAGAAGCCGCCCGGAATGGTTCCGGGCGGCTTCCACTGTGACGTCACGGTCGGTGGCGCGGTCCCCCTTGCCGACGCGGCCTGTGAGCCGCGCGCCGGGGGCGAAGCGCTCCTCGGGCGAGTCGGTACGGACCTCCACCACGAGCTCGCCGCGGACGCCGTGCGATTTGACGACGCGGCCCACGACGAGCTCCATGGTGTGTCAGGTCCTCCGGTTGTCGGCGCGTACTGGGTGGGATCAGCGGTCGGTGTCGACCACGTCGACCCGGATGCCCTCTCCCCCGACGGCGGAGACGATCGTCCGGATGGCGGACGCGGTTCGACCGCCCCGCCCGATGACACGGCCGAGATCCTCGGGCGCGACCGCCACCCGGATCACGGTGCCGCGCCGACCACCACTCGACCGGACGGACACGGCGTCGGGATCCGACACGATGCCGCGGACGAGGTGGTCGACGGCGTCGACGACCATGTCGTTCATCTGTCTCAGGCCTCGGCGGTCTCGGCGTCAGCCGACGCGGCCTCACCCTCGGCGGAGTCGGTCGACGCGGCGGCCTCCTGCTCGGCCTTCTTGGCCTCTTCGGCCTTCTTCGCCTTGTCGGCCTTGCGCTTGGCGGTGATGGCCTCGGCGGACGGCTCGCCCTGGGCCTCCTCGAGCGCCTTGTTGAACAGGTCCAGCTTGGAGGGCTTGGCCTCTGGGGTGCGCAGGGTGCCCTCGGCGCCCTCGATGCCCTTGAACTTCTGCCAGTCGCCCGTGATCTTGAGCAGCTGCTCGACGGCCTCGGTCGGCTGGGCGCCCACGCCGAGCCAGTACTGGGCCCGGTCGGAGTCGATCTGGATGAAGCTCGGCTCCTCCTTCGGGCGGTAGAGGCCGATGGTCTCGATGGAGCGACCGTCGCGGCGGGTACGGGCGTCGGCGACGACGACCCGGTACTGCGGGTTGCGGATCTTGCCGAGTCGGGTGAGCTTGATCTTGACGGCCATGAGCGCGTCTCACTTCCTGTAGTGGGTCACATGGCGATTCAGCGACGCCCGCGCTGCTCGCGGGGTCCGGTTTCGCCTTCCGGGTGACCGCCGTTCGGCCCGGACCCCCGCGTGGGGACCCACCGGTGACGGCGTCCAGCGGTCCAGTCTAGACACGCCCGGCCCGCGCGCACCAATCGGTGCACACGGGCCGTCGGGTCACTGCTTGGGGAACTTGAGGTTGTCCAGATCGATGCCCTCGAGGCCGGGCGGGAGCTGGTCCAGGCCCGGCGGCATCTGGGACAGGTCCGGCATGCCCCCGGGCGGCATGCCCGGCATCCCACCGGGCGGCATCCCCGGCATACCGGGCATCATGCCGCGGTTCTTCGGCGGCGTGGGGCCGCGCCCCTTGCCCTTCCCCTTGCCCTTCTTGCCCTTGCGCTGGTTCTTGCGCCCGGCCCCGGGCATCCCCATCTGGCCGGCCATCCGGCTCATCATCTTGCGCGCCTCGAAGAACCGGTCGACGAGCTGGTTGACGTCGGTGACGGTAACGCCCGAGCCGTTGGCGATGCGTTGACGCCGGGATCCGTTGATGATCTTGGGATCGGCGCGTTCCTCGGGGGTCATGCCGCGGATGATCGCCTGGATGCGGTCGAGGTGCTTCTCGTCGATGTCGCCGACGGCGGCCTTCATGTCCTTGCCGCCGGGCAGCATGCCGAGCAGGTTCCCGATGGGACCCATCTTGCGGATCATCATCATCTGGTCGAGGAAGTCCTCGAGCGTGAGCTCGCCGGAGCCGATCTTGGCGGCGGTCTTCTCGGCCTCCTTGGCGTCGAAGACCGTCTCCGCCTGCTCGATGAGCGAGAGGACGTCGCCCATGCCGAGGATCCTGCTCGACATGCGCTCCGGGTGGAAGACGTCGAAGTCCTCGAGCTTCTCGCCGTCCGAGGCGAACATGATCGGGGTGCCCGTGAGCTCGCGAACGCTCAGCGCGGCGCCGCCGCGCGCGTCGCCGTCGAGCTTGGTGAGCACGACGCCGGTGAAGCCCACGCCCTCGCGGAACGCCTCGGCGGTGACCACCGCGTCCTGACCGATCATGGCGTCCAGGACGAAGAAGGTCTCGTGCGGCTGGACGGCGTCGCGGATGCCGCGGGCCTGGGCCATCATCTCCTCGTCGATGCCGAGGCGGCCGGCGGTGTCGACGATCACGACGTCGTGCATCTTGGCGCGTGCGTGGGCCAGCCCGCGCTGCGCGACGGACACCGGCTCCTGGACGCCGATCTCCGCGCCGTCCCCGCCGACCGAGGTGCCGGGGTGTGGGGCGAAGGTCTGTACTCCGGCGCGCTCACCGACGATGCGTAGCTGGTCGACCGCGCCCGGGCGTTGGAGGTCGCACGCCACCAACAGCGGCGTGTGCCCCTGGCCCTTGAGCCAGTACGCGAGCTTTCCCGCCAGCGTGGTCTTACCCGCACCCTGGAGGCCGGCCAGCATGATCACCGTCGGTGGTTGCTTGGCGAACTCGATCCGGCGGGCCTCGCCACCGAGGATGGCGGTGAGCTCGGCGTCGACGATCTTGACGACCTGCTGGGCGGGGTTGAGCGCCTCGGAGACCTCGGCGCCCTTGGCCCGTTCCTTGACCCGGGAGATGAAGGCGCGCACCACCGGCAGTGCGACGTCGGCCTCGAGCAGCGCGAGTCGGATCTCGCGGGCCGTCGCGTCGATGTCGGCGTCGCTCAGCCGACCTTTTCCGCGCAGGTCCTTGAGCGCCCCTGTGAGACGGTCGGACAAGGATTCGAACACGGCAACAGCTCCCTGGTTCGCGTCCCGGGAGCGCGCGCGTCCCGGCGTCGTCGGCGACGACTGATCACAGGGTATCGGCACGCGCGACGACGGGCGTCGCGGGCTCGTGTCCCGGCAGCAGTGACTCGACCTGACCGGCCGTGCTGAGGACCGCACCCGGACCGGAGAGGGCGAACACGTCCTCGACCGCGGCACCCCTGGTGCGGACCACCACCCAGTCGATCCGGGCGCCCGTCTGCAGGATCGCGGAGACGATCCGGGCGAACAGCCCGGGTCGGTCCTCGGCGCGGACCTCCATCATCACGCCATCCGCGTCGGAGCGGTGCCCGACGAGGACCGAGGATCTGGCCCGCGGGGGACCGATGGGCAGGGCCTCGCCCCGAGAGAGGGCCGCGCGCAGCGATCCCGGCAGGCCGGCGTCGATCGCCCGTCGCAGGTCCTGCCGGAGCACGCGGGCGTCCACCGGGTCGCCGAACCGCGTGGAGACGGTCATCCTCGCGCGCATCCCCCCGGGCGGCCGCAGGTCGATCTCCGCGTCGACGATCTCCAGTCGGTGGGCGGCGAGGACCTCCGCAGCCACCGCCAATGACCTTCCGGCACCGGGGGCCACGAGGGTGACCTCGTGTGTGGTGCCCGTGCCCGCCGCACGGAGGTCGACGACGACGTCGGGGGGACCGTGCCGTCTCGACGCCCGCACCGTCGGGGCCTCGACGGCGGCCGGGCGGGGTCCCACCTGGGCGCGGCACGCCGCGACGAGCGCCGTGTGCACGCCGGCCCGTCCCGCCGACCACACGGTCGGTCCGGTGGCGATCGAATCGGCCTCGGTGAGCGCGGCCAACACGTCCAGCGCGACCGTGTCCCAGTCCAGGGTGTCGAGGACGAACTGGGCGGTCTCCGGGTCGGAGGGGTCGCGGCGTGCGGCGGTCCTCGCGAGGAGGAGGTGGTGTCGGACCAGTCGTTCCAGGGTCTGGGTGTCGCGCACGCTCAACCCCATCCTCTCGGCGATCGGCCGGATCATCACCGCGCCGTTCTCGCTGTGGTCGCCCACGCGGCTCTTTCCGAGGTCGTGGAGGAGCGCCGCGAGCAGCAGGAGGTCGGCCCGCGCGACCGAGGTGGTGAGCCGCGACGCCTCGACCGCCGTCTGCACGAGGTGCCTGTCGACGGTGTAGACGTGCGTGCGTTCGCGGGCGGGCAGGTCCCGCACGCCGGACCACTCCGGCAGCAGGCGTTCCCACAGTCCGCAACGGTCGAGGGCCTCGTGAACGGGGATCTGTGCCTCCCCAGAGCCCAGCAGGACCAGCAGGTCGGACAGCGCCTCCGCGGGCCAGCGGCCGTCGGGGGCGGGGCTGCGCTCGGCCAGGACGCCGAGGGTGGACCCCGCCACCGGGAGGGAGAAGCGCGCGGCGGCGGCCGCCACGCGCAGGGGTAGCCAGGGCTCCTCCTCGACGCGCG
>NZ_JAALDU010000183.1 GCF_014145015.1 Dietzia sp. E1
CGACGCGGCGGCCGCGCCCCACCGGGCGGTAACCTCGACCGCGTGAGCACCGCGCAGAACACCCCACCGGCCCCGACCGCGCTGGACACCGAGCTCCGGCGCCTGACCGGCTGGGGCCGCACCGCCCCGGCGATGAGCCACGTGCTGACCCCGCGCTCGGTCGACGAGATCTCCGCGGCCGTCGCGGCGGTCAACGACTCCAACGCCTCCTCCCCCGCCCACCTGCGGCGCGGCGTGGTGGCGCGCGGACTCGGCCGGTCGTACGGCGACAGCGCGCAGAACTCCGGCGGGCTCGTGCTGGACATGAGCCGGTTCAACCGCATCCACGAGCTCAACGCCGAGAAGGCGCTGGCCGTGGTCGACGCGGGCGTCAACCTCGACCAGCTCATGCGGGCGGCCCTCCCGTTCGGCCTGTGGGTGCCGGTCCTGCCGGGCACGCGACAGGTGACCGTCGGCGGCGCGATCGGCCACGACATCCACGGCAAGAACCACCATTCCGCCGGCTCGTTCGGCAACCACGTCACGCGCATGGAGCTGCTCGTCGCGGACGGCCGCGTGCTCACACTCGAGCCGGGCGGCACCGCCGACGACCCCGATGGAACGTTGTTCTGGGCCACCGTCGGCGGCAACGGCCTCACCGGCATCATCCTCAAGGTGTGGATCTCCATGACCCGCACCGAGACCGCCTACTTCCTGGCGGACTCCGACCAGACCGGCTCGCTCGACGAGACGATCGCCCTGCACACCGACGGGTCGGAGTCGAAGTACACCTACTCGTCCGCGTGGTTCGACGCGATCAGCGCGCCGCCGAAGCTCGGCCGCGCGGCGGTGTCCCGCGGCTCGCTCGCCACGCTCGCCCAGCTCGAGGAGTACGCGCCCAAGCTGGCGAAGAACCCGCTGGCGATGGACGCCAAGCCGCTCATCACGTTCCCGGACGTGTTCCCCAACGGCCTGGCCAACAAGTACACCTTCGGCCCCATCGGCGAGGTCTACTACCGACTCGGCGGGACGTCGCGGAACCAGATCAAGACGCTGCCGGCGTTCTACCACATGCTCGACCTGTTCTCGGAGTGGAACCGGGCGTACGGATCCAAGGGGTTCCTGCAGTACCAGTTCATCGTCCCGCCGGGCGCCGTCGAGGGCTTCAAGGAGATCATCGGCGACATCCAGCGCTCGGGGCACTACTCGTTCCTCAACGTGTTCAAGCTGTTCGGCCCCGGGAACCAGGCGCCGCTGTCCTTCCCCATGGAGGGCTGGAACGTGTGCGTGGACTTCCCCATCAACGACCGGCTCAACAGCTTCGTCAACCACCTCGACGCCAAGGTCATGTCGATGGGCGGGCGGCTCTACACGGCCAAGGACTCGCGCGTCCCGGCCGAGCGGTTCCACGCCATGTACCCGGAGATCGACTCGTGGATCGCCACCCGCCGCGGCATCGACCCCCACGGGGTGTTCGCCTCCGACATGGGCCGGCGGCTCGAACTGCTCTGAGCGGGGTGAGCGCCCCCAGCGGTGTCGGGCCCCGTCGGTAGACTCCTGCCCATGATCAATGCCGTCGGCGTCCCCCAGACCCTGCTCCTGCTCGGTGGAACCTCCGAGATCGGCCTGGCCATCTGCGCCGAGTACCTGCAGCAGGGCCCGATGCGCGTGATCCTCGCCTGCCTGCCCGGCGACCCCGGTGTGGACGACGCGCGGGCCGAGATGACGGCCGCCGGCGCGAGCGCCGTGGAGCTCGTGGACTTCGACGCCGCGGCCACCGACACGCACCCGGCCGCGTTCGAGCAGATCTTCGCCGGCGGGGACGTCGACGTGGCGATCGTCGCGTTCGGCCTCCTCGGGGAGAACGAGGAACTCTGGTCCGACCAGCGCAAGGCGGTCCAGATCGCGCAGATCAACTACACCGGCGCCGTCTCGGTGGGCGTGCTGCTCGCCGAGCGGATGAAGGCCCAGGGCTTCGGCCGGATCATCGCCATGAGCTCGGCCGCCGGCCTGCGGGCCCGCCGCTCCAACTTCGTCTACGGCTCCACCAAGGCGGGTCTGGACTCCTTCTACACCGGTCTCGGGTACGCGCTCGACGAGCACGGGGTGGACGTCCTGGTGATCCGCCCCGGCCAGGTGCGCACCCGGATGTCAGCGCACGTCAAGGAGGCGCCGCTGACCATCAACAAGGAGGAGGTCGCCCGCATCGCGGTGAAGAACGCCGGCGCCGGTAAGGGCGCGGTCTTCGCGCCGGCCGCGTTCGGCGGGGTCATGGCCGTGCTCACGCACGTCCCGCGCCCCATCTTCCGCAAGCTCCCCTTCTGAGCATGCCGCCGGCACTCCGCGGACCCGGTCTGGCCGGGGCGGCGACGCTGCTCGCCGCAGCCGTCACCGCCGTGGTCCTGGTCGGTTTCTCGCTCGTCTCCTTTCCCGCCTACGGCAACTCCAACGTCCTGCGGGCCCTGACCGTGGTCGGTCAGACCGCCGCCGTCGCACTGGTGGCGGCGGGCATCCTCGCCGCGCGCGCCGGGGAGCGGCCGGGGGGTCGGCCCGCGCTGGTTCGGCTGGGCAAGCTCGCCGCCCCCACCGGGTCGGCCCTGCTCGTGGCGGCCACGCTGGGCATCCCGCTCGCGGCGTCGCGGCTGTACCTGCACGGCGTGAGCGTGGACCAGGAGTTCCGCACCCAGTTCCTCGGCCGCTCGGCCACCTCGCTCGGGCTGCCCGACATGGCGTACATCGACCTGCCGTCGTTCTACCCGTCGGGGTGGTTCTGGCTGGGCGGGCGGTTCGCGAACCTCACCGGCCTCGAGGGCTGGGCGGCGTTCAAGCCGTGGGCGATCCTGTCGCTGGCGGTCGCGGCCGCGCTGGTCACCGTGCTGTGGACGCGGATCCTGCGCACCGACCTCGGCGCCGCGGTCGGCCTGGTCTCGACCTCGATCGTTCTCGCCTACGGCAGCCCCGAGCCGTACGGTGCGGTGGTGGCACTGTTCCTGCCGCCGGTGCTCATCCTCGCGTGGCACGCGGTCAGCCCGACGGCCCGCCACGCCGGCCGCGGCGCCACCGTGGCCACGACCCTGTTCCTCGGGGCCTCGGCGTGCACCTACACGCTGTACACCGGACTGGCGGCGGGCACGGTCGTCCTCATGGCGCTCGTCGCGACCGTCTCCGCGGTGCTCGCCGCGCGGCGCGGTCGACGCGTCATCCCGCTCTGGCTGCCCGCGGCCCGGCTCGCCGTGATCGGGTCCGGGTCGATCCTCATCGCCCTGCTCGTGTGGACGCCCTACCTGCTGGCCGCGCTCCGCGGCGAGCCCGCCGACTCC
>NZ_JAALDU010000184.1 GCF_014145015.1 Dietzia sp. E1
GGGGAGCGGGTCGTGTTCGGCGCGCCCGGGTCGCCCCACGCGACCGTCGGCGAGGCGCTGCGCGCGTCCTGGGCGACCCCCGGGTGGATGCCGCCCGTGCCGATCGGGGACCGCATCTTCGTCGACGGCGGCATGGGCTCGACCGCCTCGGTCGACCTCATCGCCCCCGAGGAGGCGGACCTCATCTACGTCATCGCCCCCATGGCGTCGGCACCGGGCGTCCGCATCCCCGGCCCCGGTGGCTCGCTCGAGTACCGGATGATCCGCCGCCCGATGTCGACCGTCCTGCACGCCGAGATCGCCACCGTCCGCGCCCGCGGCACGACCGTCGTGCCGATCCTGCCGACCCCCGCCGACCTCGCCGGCCTGAGCGCGCACTTCATGAACGGCGCGCGCCGCACGCAGGCGTTCGAACACTCCATGACCACCGCCCCCGACACGGTCCGCGCCGCGCTCGCCGCCAACGGGGCCGGGGTGTGACTGGGCCGACTCAGCGATATGCGACTGAACCTCTCGACGCCGGCTGTCACTCTCTATCCCCCGACCGCGTCCGCGTCACGACCCCCTGGTGATCGCTAGTCGCTACGGGACGTTGGAACGTCGCGCGCCGCCGGCGAGGGGCACGAGTTCGCACCGGTCAGCGGGCTCAACGGCGGGTGAGCACCACGGGGACCGTCAGCGGGCAGCCCGGCGGGTGACCGGACGGGTGCCGTCGCCGAGGTCCGGCTCCGGCAGGCGCCGGCCCGGATCCGCGAGCCCCACCGTGTGCCCCTCCGCGGACAGTCGCCGCATCGCCTCGAGCAACATCCGCCGGGCGCTGTTGTTGACCGAGGACACGCGGCTGAGGTCGAGCGTCACCTCCTCCGGCCCCTCGGGAATCTCGGCCAGGCGCCGCAGCACCTGCTCGGCACTGGCGAAGGTCATGGGGCCCTGCAGGCGGAACGTCCGGCGCCCGGAGATCTCGTCGAACCGCACCGATCGCACGGCCTCGACCTCGGTGACCGTGGTGTTCATCAGATGCAGCTCGAGGTCCCGCGACAGCCGCTCAAAGGTGCGTACGCCCTCGACGCTGTGCCCGTGCTCGTCGAGCCGCGGCGAGAACACCCCCAGCCCCACCTGACCTGGCAGCGCGCCGAGGATCCCTCCGGACACCCCGCTCTTGGCCGGGATCCCCACCGTGGACATCCAGTCGCCGGCGGCGTCGTACATCCCGCACGTCGTCATCACCGCGAGGACCTGCCGCGCGACCGGTGCCGACACCACCCGCTCGCGCGTGACCGGGTTGACGCCGCCGGTGGCCAGCGTGACGGCCATGACGGCGAGGTCGCGCACCGTCACCCGGTACGCGCACTGTCGCGTGTACCCGCGCACGGCCTCGTCCGGATTGTCCTCGATGATCCCGCCGGCCCGGACCAGGTTGGCCATCGCGCGGTTGCGGAACGCGGTGCGCAGCTCGGACTCGCACACGGCGCCGTCGACCTCGAGACGCCGACCCGCGAACGCCGACAACCCGTCCGCGATGACCTCGCTGCGCTCGTCCTCCGAGGCGCCGGGCGGGCCGACGAGCGTGTGCGTGGTGATCGCCCCGATGTTGATCATCGGGTTGCGCGGCCGGCCGGTGTCCCGGTTGAGGGAGATCTGGTTGAACGCGTCGCCGGACGGCTCCACCTCGACCTTCTCCAGCACCGCCTCGATCCCGCGGTCGCGGAGGGCGAGCGCGTAGACGAACGGCTTGCTCATCGACTGGATCGTGAACTCCGCGTCGGCGTCGCCGGCTGTGTAGACGACCCCGTCCATCGTGCAGGCGGCCACCGCGAACCGGTCCGGGTCCACGGCCGCGAGCTCGGGGATGTAGTCGGCGAGCCGGCCCTCCCCGCCGTCCGAGCAGGCGTCGCGGATCTCGAGCAGATAGTCAGGTACCGGCGTCTTCACGTCACCAGCGTGTCATGACCGCCCGCGCGGGGGCCGATCAGTCCCGGGCGCGGGGCCTGCGATGCCCGTCAGGCGGCGGACCGCGCGGTCACGACGGCGTGCGGCGCACCCGGCTGCGTACGCCGGCCCGTCACCCTGAAGCCCGCGCGCTCCAGAGCGGTGACCATGCCGTCCATCGGCCAGAGGTAGGCCGTGGCCGCCGGGTGGGCGAACGGACCGTGACAGGGTCCGGTGAAGAACGACAGGAGCAGCTGCCCGTCCGCCTCGAGAACCCGGTGGAGGGTCGCCAGCGCCACGGGGAGCTCCCGTCCATCCATGTGGATGAGCGAGTACCAGGCCAACAGGCCGGCCCACCGCTCCTCCGTCCCGTCCAGATCGGAGATCGCGCCGTGCCGGAACGCCACGGTCGGAAAGCTCTCCCGGGCCATGTCGACGAACGGGCCGGAGGGTTCGAGCCCGTCCACCGCGTGCCCCAGCGCCGCCAGGTGCCCGGCCCACCGTCCCGTGCCCGAGCCGACGTCGAGGATGCGCCCGGGGACACCACCCGCCCACGCCTCGATGACCTCGCGGTCGGGATCGTCCGGGGCGACCTCCCTGCCCAGCACGCCCGCCAGCACCTCCGCCCGCGCCACGTACGCGCTCGGGATGTCCTCATATGTCATGTTCCTGATCCCCCCCCTTTTCCTTTGATCTCATGTCGATCAACGCGGACCACGCCTCGAAATAGTCCCCGCGACACGACCGGAAAGAATTGTGCGGATAAGTGATCCGCGTCAATGTTCCGGCAGCGGCCCGTCTCTATCGTGGGAATTACTCGGCGGCGGGTGCCGACCGGGACCGAGAGGAAAGGACAACGTCATGGCCGTAAAGAATGTCATTCACAGCATCCTGCGCGCGGAGGGGTTCTCCTGCCCGTCCTGTGTGGCCAAGATCGAGAAGCAGGTCGGTCGACTCGAGGGTGTCGAGAAGGTGGAGGTGCACTTCGCCTCCTCGCGGATCGAGGTCGACCACGACCCGGGGGTGTCCAGCGTCGATGACCTCGTGGCCGCCGTGGCGAAGGCCGGTTACAGGGCACGTCCCAGCGCCTTCTGACCGGACCGGTGACCCTTCACCTGCCCTCCGCCGTCCCGCGCGCCGATTCGCCCGGGACGGCGGAGCCGCGTTTTCCGGACATTCCCCCACCGCCGGGCCTGCCGTATCCGATCGTGCGGTTAATTGATCACCGTCATGGTCGCTTCACCGGAACGCTCTTATGGTAATTCCGACGGGTCGAGGAGATGTGTCGGAAACACCGCACCGAAATGAGGACCCGGATATCGAGGAGTAGGTCATGAATACCATCCGTAAATGGATATACGGGCGTTGGTTCGTCCCGATCCTGTCGGGGCTGCTCATCATCGGATCCTTCATCGCATCCGGTGTGGCCGGCTCGGACTTCCGCGGGCTCGAGGACAACGCGGTCCTCGCCGACGTGTTGATGCTCGCCGCCGCTGTCGTCGCGGGAGCCCCCATCGTCAAGAAGGCGGTCGATGCCCTGCTCATCCGCCACATCGGCATCGATCTGCTGGTGTCGGTCGCGGGGATCGGCGCGATCATCATCGGCAACTACTGGGAGGCGGCCGCGGTCACCTTCCTGTTCGCGATCGGTCACGCCCTCGAGTCGGCCACCCTCAACAAGACCCGCTCCGCGCTGGCCGAGCTGGTTGCCGTGGCACCGGACGTCGCGGTGGTGATGCGTGACGGCGAACAGGTGGAGGTCCCGGCCGGCCAGGTCCGCCAGGGTGAGATCGTACTGGTCAAGAACGGCGCCAAGGTCCCCGTCGACGGCCAGGTCGTGGCCGGTTCCGGTGCGCTCGACGAGGCCTCGATCACCGGCGAGTCGATTCCCGTGGAGAAGTCCGAGGGCGACCAGGTGTTCGCCGGCACCGTGTCGCGCGGGGGATTCCTCCACGTCCTGGCGACCGGCATCGGTGCCGACACCACCCTGGCGCGGATCATCCACCGCGTCGAGGAGGCGCAGGACGCCAAGGCGCGTACCCAGAGTTTCATCGACCGCTTCTCCGCGTGGTACACCCCGGGCATCATGGTCCTGGCGCTGGTCGCCGGCCTGATCAGCGGCGATGTGGTGCTGGCGCTGACACTCCTGGTGATCGGCTGCCCCGGTGCACTGGTCATCTCGATCCCGGTCGCGATCGTCGCCGGCATCGGCAGGGCGGCCCGCAACGGCATCCTCATCAAGGGCGGGGAGTACCTGGAGACCTCCGCGAAGATAGACGTCGTCGCGGTGGACAAGACCGGAACCCTCACCGAGGGACGACCCGAACTGACCGACGTCCTCGTGCTGGCTCCTGACAGGTCCCGCGCCGACGTGCTGACCCTGGCGGCGGGCGGCGAGGCGGGCTCCGAACACCCGCTGGCCCGGCCGATCCTCGAGGCGGCCTCGGCCGAGGGGGTCGCCTACGACACTCCCGAATCGGTCCGGCCTATCGCGGGCAAGGGTCTGACCGCGCAGGTGGACGGGCATCGCCTCCTGATCGGCAACCAGGCGCTGCTGGACGAGTTCGGGATCGCCGACGACGGCGGCGCGGCACGGGCGGCCGACGACTTCGCCCGCGACGGCAAGACCCCCATGATCATCGCCGTCGACGACGAGGTGGCCGGCGTCATCGCGGTGGCCGACACCGTCCGTGCCGATGCGGCCGAGATGATCGCCCGGCTCCACGGTTCCGGTGTCGAGAAGGTCATCATGCTCACCGGTGACGTCCCGCTGGTCGCGGAGGCGGTCGGCGCGGCCACCGGGGTGGACGAGGTCCGGGCGGGGCTGCTGCCGGAGGACAAGCTGCACGCGGTCACCGAGCTGCAGCGGGCGGGCCACACCGTGGCCATGGTCGGCGACGGCGTCAACGACGCTCCCGCGCTGGCCACCGCGGACATCGGTGTCGCGATGGGCGCCGCCGGGTCAGCCGTGGCGGTGGAGACCGCGGATATCGCACTCATGGGTGACGACCTGCTCAAGCTGCCGGAGGCCGTCGGTCTGGCGAAGCGCACCGTGTCGGTGATGCGTCAGAACATCGCGGTCGCGATGATCACCGTGGCCGCGCTGCTGGCAGGTGTCTTCGCCGGAGGGGTCACCATGTCGATCGGCATGCTCGTCCACGAGGCGTCCGTCCTGGTGGTCATCGTCAACGCGATGCGTCTCCTGCGCCGGCGGGTCGACGTCCACCGCACCGTCGCCGACCCGGATCGCCGGGCGCGGCACCGCGAGGCTGTCTCGGCCTGACCTGACGCGACATCGCGGGCCCGCACCGGAAGATCGACCGGCCCGGGCCCGCGGTGTCTCGTCAGATCAGTGGTCGTCGTCCGCCTTGGTCTGATGAACGGTGCCGTGCTCGTGCTCGGGCGGGCCGTACAGCGAGTACACCTTGAGGTCGTCATCACCGATGTTGGTGACGTTGTGCCAGCTCCCGGCGGGCACGAGAATGACCCAGTCGTCGGAGACCTCGCGGACGAAGTCGAGCTGGTCCTTCGCCGGCCCCATCTCGACCCGACCCGTGCCGGCCTCGACGCGGAGGAACTGGTCGTGGTCGTCGTGGACCTCGAGACCGATGTCGTCCCCGGGGCGGATGCTCATCACGGTGAGCTGCATGTGCGATCCCGTCCACAAGGTGGTCCGGTAGTTGTCGTTGGCGAGGGTGGCGTCCTCGATGTCGACGACGAACGGGTTCGGACCCTGGTCAGTGGGGCTCATCGATACTCCTGCTTCCGTAGGCGGGTACACACTGTGGCCGGCGGCCGATGTTGTCCTCCCGAGTTTCGGTCACTCCCGGGCCACTTTCAACCAAGGACAGGCTGTGCAACGCCCCGCGAACGCTCGCGGGCGCTCAGCGCGGCTCGGCGATCTCGGCCAGTCGCTCGCGGTCGAGCACGGCGGTCCAGCGGCGACCGGAATCGATGATCCCCTCCCGCCGGAGCCTGCTCATCACCCGTGACACCGACTCGGGTGTGGACCCGGTCATCCCTGCCAGGTCGGATCGCGTCAACGGTAACTCCAGCAGCGTTCCCGCCGCGCGGCCGTCGCCGAACCCGGAGCGGGCCTCACCGAACTTGTCGGCGACACGCAGGAGTGTCCCGGCCACCCGCTGCGCCACGGTACGGGTGGCGTGGTGCGTCACCGTGGTCCGCGCGTCCTCGAGCAGCCCCGTGAGGTGGTCGACCACGCGCAGCGCCACCTGCGGGAATCGGGTGAGGAGGTCGCGGAAGTCCTCGGCGCTGATCCGCAGTGCGCACAGTGTGTCGATCGCCTCGACCGTCTCGCCGTACCGCGGCGTGCCGAGCGAGTCGACACCACCGGCGAAATCACCCGGTGCGAGCAGGTCGACGACGACGGTCCGGCCGTCCTCGGAGTCCCGGTACGCTTTGGCGCGACCGTGGGCGATGACGTAGAGGTACCCGGAGCGCTCGCCCTCGGTATACACGGCGTCGCCGGAGCCCCACGACAGGGACACCGCCCGCCGGTCCACCTCAGCGATCCCGTCGGCGTCGAGGTCGGCGAAAAACGGAGTGCGGTGCAGGACCGCGAGCCGCACGTCGATCGAGCAGGCGTGAGGTTGTGCGCAGGTCGGTCGCAGCGGTGTCCGGCGGCGTCCGGGGATCGCCGTCACGTCGAATCGTGGCGCTTCAGGTCGCTCGTGGCCGGGCCCTCAATGAGTTCACCACACGCCGTGAAGCGGGACCCGTGCCAGGGGCAGTCCCACGAGCGCTCGGCGTCGTTCCAGCTGAGCACGGCGCCCATGTGCGGGCACAGCAGGCCGACAGTGCACTTCTCGCCGTCATCGGCCGTCGCCTCGCCCATCGGTCGGACGCTCGGCCGCGGCTTCCGGACCACCGACGTCGCCGCGGCGGCGGCCATGTGGACGGGCAGATCGGCGTACATCGAGGGCGCGGTCTTGAGCATGCCGGTCAGCGTCGGCTTGCCGAACGACACGCGCGGGTCGAGCCCTTCGAGGCGGTCGACCATGATCCCCGCCGCCGCGGCGGACCCGCTGACCCCCCACTTGCTATAGCCGCCGGCGTAGTGCACGCGGCCCTTCCCCCACGGCAGCGGTCCCGACCTGGGGACCATCTCGACCGGGTGGAAGTCCTGCGCGGACCACCCGTGGGTCATCCGCGCACCGGGGAAGTACTTCTCCGCGTACTCCCGCAGCGACTCGATCTTGGATCCGGTGGGGGCGGCGGTTCCGGTGCGGTGGCCGTTGCCGCCCACGAAGAGCACCTCCCCGTTCTCTGTCGGCACGGTCCGCAGCGAGCGCACCGGCGTCTCCACCGAGCCGTACATGCCCTCCGGCAGTCCGCCGTCGTACTCGAACGCGCACAGGTACGAGCGTTCGGCCTCCATGGTCGCCACCGTCGGGCCGCGGTCCAGTGACGGCCCGGACGTCGCCAGGAGCACGTCGCGCGCGGTGAGGATCCCGCGGTCGCTGCGCACCTCGGCGTGGGCGTCCGCGCCGTCGCCGCGCGGGGTCACCTTGGTGACACGGGAGTGCTCGACGACGCGCACCCCGAGCGCGTCCACGGCCTCGACCAGCGCGGCCAGCGCCTGGACGGGGTCGATCTGCAGCTGGTCGGGCAGTTCCACGGCCGATCGGGCGGGGAACGGGACATCCAGTCGGTCGTGCCACCGGGCGGGGAGACCGAGGTCGTCCATCGTCTGCTTCTCCTTGCGCAACGATGCCGTCCCCAGGGCGCCACGCGAGTAGCTGAGCGCGGGCCTGCGCTGGGCGGACACACCGTGCGTCTCGCAGAACTCCGCCCACCAGTCCAGCCCGTACTGATGGGCCTCGGCGTAATGACGGGCGGTCTCGAGCCCGTGCCTCGAGCGCAGCGTCGACAGTCGCGTGCCCTGCAGGACCGAGACCTTGGCGGTGGTCGCCCCGCTCGCCCCGGCGCCGACGGTGTGCGCCTCCAGGACCACGACGGACTTGCCTCGCGCGGCCGCCATGAGGGCGGTGATGAGGCCGGTGAACCCTGCGCCGGCGATCACCAGGTCCACGTGCTCGCCCTCGGGGAACTCCGCCGCCGGGGGGTCGATCGTCGTGCGTCGCCAGAATGATGTGCCCATGGTGCGTCTCCTCTGAGCTCTCGCCGCGGATGTCGCTGGCGCTCACTGTAAGACAGGCCGTATGTGCCCGCACCCGCTCGGCGGGCGCGGGCGCGGGCCCCAGGAGTAGGCGGAGCCGAGCCTCTCGAGCACCCGCCGCAGGTCCGACGCGAACTCGGCCGCGTCCCGCGCGGTGAGCCTCGAATAGCTCAGCACGAGTCCCGCCACCGCGTGGCTCTCCGCCTGTCCGCTGAGCGGGCGGGTGCGCCACCCCGTCTCCTCGAGCGCGCGGACCACCTCGTCGTCGTCATATCCGGGTAGCACCACGCACAGGTGCAGGCCCGCCTCGACGCCCGTCACCTCCAGGCCCGGACACTCGCGCGCGAGCGCCGCCACCAGGCGGCCGCGACGATCGGCGTACACGCGCGCCGCCCGCGCCAGGTGGCGGTCCATCGCCCCCGACTCCAGGAACGCCGCGAGCGCCTCGGCCGGCAACGACGACGGGCCCCGGCGGTGGACCACCAGCCACCGCTCGACCTCGCGCCGCAACGACGCGGGCGGCAGGCACCACGCCACCCGCAGGTCGGGCGCCACCGACTTGGACGACGTGCCCACGTACGCCACGTGATCCGCCGCGCCGGGCAGCGTGACCAGCGCCGGCAGGGGTGCGACGCCGTAGCGGAACTCGCCGTCGTAGTCGTCCTCGATCACCAGCGAGCCGGTCCGCCGCGCCCACTCCACCAGCGCGACCCGCCTGTCCACGCTCATGC
>NZ_JAALDU010000185.1 GCF_014145015.1 Dietzia sp. E1
GGCGTGGAGCTCGTGGGCGGGGCGACCGAGGGCGTGGGGGTACCCGCCTGCATCGGGTCGGCACGGGCCGCGGCCCGGCGGCTGGCCGCGAAGTGGCAGGATTGAGCCATGGCACGCCTCGACTACAAGAAGCTCAACTCCACCCTGCGCTACCTCATGTTCTCGGTCTTCACCGTGACGCCCGGGCAGCTCGGCGAGGACCGCGACGCGGTCGCCGCGGATCTCGAGACCTTCCTCGCCCGCTACGAGGGCACGGACGTCGTGGTCCGCGGCCTGTACGACGTCTCCGGCCTGCGCGCCGAGGCCGACTTCATGTTCTGGACCCACGCCGAGCACATCGAGGACCTGCAGCGGTTCTACAACGAGTTCCGGCGCACCACCCTGCTCGGCCGGGCCAGCACCGCGTACTGGTCCAACACCGCCCTGCACCGGCCCGCCGAGTTCAACAAGAGCCACATCCCCGCGTTCCTCGCCGAGGAGGAGCCGGGCGCCTACATCTCGGTGTACCCGTTCGTGCGGTCCTACGAGTGGTACCTGCTGCCCGACGAGGAGCGTCGCCAGATCCTCGCCGAGCACGGCCGCGCCGCCCGTGAGTACCCGGACGTCCGCGCCAACACCGTGCCCGCGTTCTCGCTCGGTGACTACGAGTGGATCCTCGCCTTCGAGGCGCCGCAGCTCGACCGCATCGTCGATCTCATGCGGATCATGCGCTCGACCGAGGCCCGCCGCCACGTGCGCGAGGAGATCCCGTTCTTCACCGGGCCGCGCGTCACGGCCGCGGAGCTCACCGCGTCCCTGCCGTAGGGTTCGCGCGCACCCAGACGTAGCGCGGAAGAAGGGGCCGACCGGAACGGATCCGGTCGGCCCCTTCTCGGGTGTGCCGTGCTCAGCCCTCGGTGGGCTCGAGGGTCAGGCTCACCGAGTTGATGCAGTACCGCAGGTCGGTGGGCGTGCCGTAACCCTCGCCGGCGAACACGTGGCCCAGATGACCGTGGCAGTTGGCGCAGATGACCTCGGTGCGGGTCATGCCGAGCGAGGTGTCCTCGCGCTCGATGACCGCGTCGCCGGCCAGCGGGGTGAAGAACGAGGGCCAGCCGCAGTTCGACTCGAACTTGGCGTCGCTGCGGAACAGCTCGGCGCCGCAGCCGCGGCAGCGGTAGACGCCCTCGGTCTTGGTGTCGTTGTACTCGCCCGTGAAGGGTCGCTCGGTCCCGGCCTGCCGCAGGACCTGGTACTCC
Source organism: Dietzia sp. E1 (assembly GCF_014145015.1). Taxonomy (GTDB): domain Bacteria; phylum Actinomycetota; class Actinomycetes; order Mycobacteriales; family Mycobacteriaceae; genus Dietzia; species Dietzia cinnamea_A. The sequence continues at coordinate 1,239 of NZ_JAALDU010000185.1, forward strand.
GCCGGGGTGAGGCGGCGGCGCCACTCGGCGTCGTCGAGGGTGAAGTCGGGCTGGGGGGTGTGGCTGTCGGTGGGCTTGCTCATGCCCGCAGGCTACGCCGCCGCGGCGGCCGGTGCGATCCGCTCGTGGCGGCGGGGGTCCGAGCGGCGCCAGAGCAGCACCACGAGGACGGTGGCCAGCAGCAGCAGCCAGCCGAGGGTCGGGTGCGCGAACTCGAGCAGCCTCCCGTAGTACGGCCAGCGCGTCGACTCCCAGAAGTCGAGCGTGAAGAAGCCGTAGGCCGCGAGCCACGCCGGCCAGTTGCGCACCAGCGACCTGTCGAGCACCACCGTGAGCATGATGGGGATGAGCATCATGGAGTAGTACATCTGGCCGAGGGTGGAGACGAGGAACACACCGGAGAGGACGACGCCGGAGGTGGTGGCGAGCCACAGGACCTCGTGGTTGTGGCGGTACTCGAGCAGCAGCCACACCGCCAATAGCGTCGCGACCACCACGAGGATCCGCGCGACCAGGATGAGCGGCTCGGGGACCCCGTAGTACAGACCGAGCCCGGCGAGCGAGCTGTTGTAGTAGTCACGCACCTCGCCCATGTAGGCCAGTGTCGTGTCGACGTAGCTGCGGGCGTCGACGGTCAGCGCCCAGCCGGCGGCCATGGCGACGGCGGGGATCGCGGCGGCCGTGACGAACGGCTGCCACTGCCTGCGGATGAGCGGCAGCACGAGCAGGGGCGCGAGCATCGGTTTGATCGCGAGCGACAGGCCGATGGCCACGCCGGCCCACCACAGGCGTCGGCGGTGCAGGAGGTACAGGAACGCGACCTGGCAGAGGAAGATCACGCCGTTGACGTTGGTGAACACCAGCGTGTTGGTGACGGCCTCCGTGCAGAACGCGGCCAGCAGGATCGCGGGGGCGGCGAACGACCGGACGTCCAGGTCGAACAGCCGCATCAGCAGCCACAGCGCGGCGATGATCGCGGCGGTGTTGAGGCCGATGAACAGCCAGCGGGCGAGCGTGTAGTTGTCGATCATCCCGAACGGGGCCAGCATGAACGTCCCGCTGGGGGCGTAGAGGTAGTGCGGCTGGACGGTCAGCAGGTTCTCGGCGTACACCGGCTCGCCGGCGAGGAACCGCCTGGTGGCGGCGTAGACCGTGCCGAAGTCGTTGGTGACGGAGCCGTTGACGGCCCGGATCAGGACACGGTGGATGACGGTCATGATCGCCAGCGGCCACAACACGTGGGCGAGGACGCGGGGCACGGTCATCGTGTTTCGGGTGGGCAACGGCACGCCACGCAGGGTACCGCCTGGCCGTCCGGGGTCGGGCGAGGCGCTCCGGTCGGTCAGGACGGGCATGCGGCGGAGTCCTCGGCGGTGACGGGGTCGGCGAGGAATCCGGTCACCGCGGTTCGGGCGCACCCGGAGTGCAGGATCACGCGCGACCCGGGCGCGCCCCAGGTGAGCGTACGGACGTCGGTGGCGCCGGCGGCGGTGAGCGCGGCGGCGGCCGGTTCGACGGCGGCGGCG
>NZ_JAALDU010000186.1 GCF_014145015.1 Dietzia sp. E1
CGCGGGCCGTCCCCCTCGGGGACGACCCGCGCGCGGAAGCGGGGTGTGCGTGGGTGAACGGGCGGGGCCGCTCAGATGGCGTCGACGCCCTCCTCGCCCGTGCGGACACGGACGATGCTCTCGACGGCGGTCACCCAGACCTTGCCGTCGCCGATCTTGCCGGTGCGGGCCGCGTCGACGATCAGCTGCACGACCGCCCCGGCGGTGTCGTCGTCGACCACCACCTCGACCCGGATCTTCGGGACGAAGTCGACGGCGTACTCGGCGCCGCGGTAGACCTCGGTGTGGCCTTTCTGGCGGCCGTAGCCCTGGACCTCGCTGATGGTCAGTCCGTGGATGCCGGCCTGCTCGAGGGCGGCCTTGACGTCGTCGAGCGTGAACGGCTTGACGATCGCGGTCACGAGCTTCATGTCGTGGTTCCTTTCGAGGTGGTCGGGTCAGCGGATGAGCGCGCTGGTGGAGGGCTCGTACGCGGTCTCCGCGTGCTGGGCGCCGTCGATGCCGGCCTGCTCGTCGGACTTGTCGATCCGCCACCCGAGGGGGCGGCAGATCGCCCAGGCGATCGCGGTCATCACCGCGGTGAACACGAGCGCCGCGACGGCGATCACGATCTGGACCACGAGGAGCTTCCATCCCTCGCCGGAGTAGAAGATCCCGGGGGCGGTGTCGAAGGTGCCAGTGGCGAACAGCCCGATCGCGATCGTGCCCCACAGGCCGGCGACCAGGTGGACGCCCACCACGTCGAGCGCGTCGTCGTAGCCGAAGCGGTGCTTGAGTCCCACGGCGAGGGCGGACAGCACACCCGCGATCGCGCCGAGGGCGATGGCACCGAGCGGGTGGACCGACCCCGCGGCGGGGGTGATGGCGACCAGTCCGGCGACGACGCCGGAGGCCGCGCCGAGGCTGGTGGCGTGCCCGTCGCGGATACGCTCGGCCAGGAGCCAGCCCAGCATCGCGGCGGCGGTGGCGGCGGTGGTGTTGACCCAGGCCAGGCCGGCCGTGCCGTTGGCACCGAAAGCGGAGCCGGCGTTGAACCCGAACCAGCCGAACCACAGCAGCGCGGCGCCGAGCATAACCAGGGGCAGGCTGTGCGGGCGGAAGGCGGTGCGACCGAAGTCGAGCCGCTTGCCGATGAGCAGGACGAGCACCAGGGCGGCCATGCCGGCGTTGATGTGCACGACGGTTCCACCGGCGAAGTCGACGGGGCCCACGGCGGCGGTCAGACCGCCCTCGCCGTCGTCGACCGTCCCGAAGATCATGGCGGCCAGACCACTGTCGGAGTGGGAGAGCAGTCCCCCGCCCCACACCATGTGGGCGAGCGGGAAGTACGCGAGGGTGACCCACACCCCGGCGAACGCGAGCCAGGTGCCGAACCGGACGCGCTCGGCGATCGCCCCGGAGATGAGCGCCACGGTGATGATCGCGAACGTCACCTGGAAGGCGACGTCGACGACCGCCGGGTAGGCGCCCGAGCCGGACATCATCCAGCCGCTCGCGTCCCCGATCACCCCGGACAGTCCGAACATCTCGAAGGGGTTGGCGAACAGTCCGGCCACGGACTGGCTGCCGTAGGACATCGACCAGCCCCACAGCAGGTAGACGACGCCGACCAGCCCCATGGTGCCGAACGACATCATCATCATGTTGAGTACCGACTTCTGCCGGGACATACCGCCGTAGAAGAGCGCCAGGGCTGGCGTCATGAGCAAGACCAGGGATGCCGCCATGAGCATCCAGGCCGTGTCTCCCGTATCGAACTCCGGCGTCGCCTCCTGGGCGAGCAACGCGACACTGTCACCTATCACGGTGCGGTCCTCCTCGTTTCATCGCGTGGTGAGCGTCTTCTCGCTCCCCGGTCGCCTGTAGAGGTTTCCGCTGCCGTGTTGCGGTGGATGTCCGCGTGTGTTTCCTGACGGTTACACGCGGCGGGCCCCGGTTCCGGTTGTGTATCGCGGCCCGCCGCCCCGGGCCTACGTCCCGAGCAGGGCGTCCACGAACGCCTCGGGGGTGAACGGCGCCAGGTCGTCGGCGCCCTCCCCCAGTCCGACGAGCTTCACCGGCACGCCGAGCTCGTGCTGGACCTGGAAGACGATCCCGCCCTTGGCGGTGCCGTCGAGCTTGGTCAGGACGACGCCCGTGATGTCGACGACCTCCTTGAACACGCGGGCCTGCATGAGGCCGTTCTGCCCGGTGGTCGCGTCGATCACGAGCAGCACCTCGTCGACGGGGGTCTTCTTCTCGACGACCCGCTTGACCTTGCCGAGCTCGTCCATGAGGCCGGCCTTGGTGTGGAGGCGGCCCGCGGTGTCGACGAGCACGGCGTCCACGCCGGTCTCGACGCCACGCCTCACCGCGTCGAAGGCGACCGAGGCGGGATCGGCGCCCTCCTTGCCGCGCACGACCTCGGCGCCGACGCGCTCCGCCCAGGTCTGGAGCTGGTCCGCCGCGGCGGCGCGGAACGTGTCCGCGGCGCCGAGCAGGATGGCGCGGCCGTCGGCCACGAGGACGCGGGCGAGCTTGCCGGTCGTGGTGGTCTTGCCGGTGCCGTTGACGCCGACGACGAGGAGGACGGCCGGCGTCCCGTCGTTCGGCAGCGCACGGAGCGATCGGTCGTACTCGGGGTGGAGGTTGTCGATGAGGGTCTGCCGGAGCAGGTCCCGCACCTCGGCCTCGGTGCGGACCTGGCGGGTCGCGATCTCCTCCCGCAGCCGGTCCACCACGCGCTGGGTCGTGGTGGCCCCGAGGTCGGCCATGATGAGGGTGTCCTCGATCTCCTCCCAGGCGTCCTCGTCGAGGTCGCCCGCGCCGAGGAGGCCGAGGAGCCCCTGGCCCACGGTGTTCTGCGAGCGGGCGAGCCGGCCCCGGAGGCGGTCGAGTCGGCCGGTGGCCGGATCGATGCGCTCGACCGGTGCGACCGGCTCGGGGGTCCCGGTGATGACCTCGGTGGTGGGCGCCGGGATCTCGTCGGAGGGTACCTCGGGCGGCACGACCACCGGCTCGACCGGGGCGGGCTCGACGACCTCGGTGTCCGCGCTCGGACCGGGTTCGACATCCGGCTCGACGACAGGGATCTCGGGTCCGGCATCGACGTCGCGCCCGGGCGCGGGCGACGGCTCGGACGGCGTCGGGGTCTCCGGTGCGGCAGGGGCGTCCGGCCGTGCGTCGGTCGGCGTCGCGGGTGGCGCGGCGGG
>NZ_JAALDU010000187.1 GCF_014145015.1 Dietzia sp. E1
GCGGGGCGGACACCCTGATTGTTCAGCAGTCTCCTAGAACCAGTCGCCCGGGACGTAGCCCGCGAGCGCCCCGACCGGTTCGCGGTATGCACCGTCGACGGCGGCGGCAGCGGCCGCGGACGCGATCCCCGGCGTGGCCGCGTGCGTGACGGCGGTCGGGACGGTCGGCATCGGGCGGGCCATCTGCTCGGAGCGGCCCCGGAAGAACAACAGCCGATCATCGGAACAGTCCTGAGGGCCGGCGCCGTTCACGTCGGCGAGGATCACCACGTGGTCACCGCCGTCGACGACCCGCGCGACCGAGCAGTCGAACCACGCGAGCGACCCGGCGACGCCCGGCATGCCGCGGCCCGTCCGCGCGAGAGGCACGCGCGAGAACTTGTCGGGATCGCGGCCACCCACCGTCGCGGAGACCTCCGCGGCGTCGGAACCCAACACGCTCACCGCGAACTCGCCGCGCTCCAGCAGGACTGGCAGCGTCCGGGACTGGCGCATGACCGAGATCAGCACCATCGGCGGATCCAGCGACAGGGCGCAGAACGACTGGCAGGCGAAGCCGGCCACCCCTGCGGGCCCCTCGGTCGCCACAACGGTGATACCTGAGCAGAACCGGCCGAGCAGCTCCCGCAGCGCCACGGGGTCGTGGTGGTCGATTGCTGAGTCCACGGCGATGTCCATGCAGATACAGGTACCCCGTGGAGTCGGACCGCGCCCGCCGACTCCCGGTGAGCGGGATCCGGGCGCGTGGGAATCGGTACGGAGGGAAAGCTGTGGCCATGACCGATCGCGCCGCCACCACGTCCACCGCCACCGCCACCGCGTCCTCCTCCGCCTCGTCCGTCGAACCCCCGCTCCGCGAGCTGGCCACGGACCGGGGGGTGCTGCGCTACCGCGAGGCCGGTGACGGCCCGCCGCTGCTCCTGCTGCACGGCTCAGGTCCCGGCGTGACCGGATGGCGCAACTTCTCCGGCAACGTGCCTGTGTTCGCCGAGCACTTCCGGACGATCGTGCTGGAGCTGCCCGGCTTCGGGGGCCTGGAGAGGCTGAGCCTGATCGGCAACTCGATGGGCGGGTTCATCGCCACCGCGTTCGCGTTGGAGCGTCCCGAGCAGGTGGAGAAGCTGGTCACCGTGGGCGGCGCGGGCGTCTCGATCTTCTCCCCGGGCCCGGGGGAGGGCATCATCCGGCTGTCCGCGTTCGTCGAGGACCCCACGCGTGAGCGGCTGATCGAGTGGCTGCACTCGATGGTCTACGACAAGTCTCTGGTGAGCGAGGAGATGATCGAGCAACGCTGGGCGCAGGCCACCGATCCCGAGACGCTGGCCTCCTCCCGCCGGATGTACGGGCGGGAGGCGTTGTCGGCGATGGCGGCGGCCCCCCGCGACGCGGCGGTCGTGCCGCCGTGGGCCAAGCTCGGCCAGGTGCAGGCGCCGACCCTGATCACCTGGGGCCGGGACGACCGGGTCAGCCCGGTGGACATGGCGCTGTTGCCCCTGAGAATGCTGCCGCGCGGCGAGATCCACGTGTTCCCGAACTGCGGGCACTGGGTGATGATCGAGCAGAAGGCGGCGTTCGACTCCGTCGTGCTGGGCTTCCTCACCCGGGACGTGAACAACGCCACGTAGTCTGCCTCGCCCGACGGGCCGCCCGAGCGCGCACAATGGGGTCGGGCGCCCTGATGCGGCGAGGGTCGGCGCGCGGGTCGCCCCCGAGGGGGACGCACATGCGCACCGCACTGCTCCACGGACGCGAACTGGCCTACCGCGAGGCGGGCGACGGCGAGGGGAAGCCGACGCTGCTGCTCATCCACGGGATGGCGGGTAGCTCGGTCACCTGGCGCGAGCTGATCCCGCGCCTGGAGTCCCACTTCCACATCCTCGCCCCCGACCTTCCCGGCCACGGCCAGAGCTCGCTGGAGTTCGACGACTACTCGCTCGGCGCGATGGCCTCGGCGCTGCGCGACCTCCTGGTGGCCAAGGGCGTCACCCGCTGCACGGTCGTCGGGCAGTCGCTCGGCGGCGGCGTCGCCATGCAGTTCGTCTACCAGTACCCCGAGTTCTGCGAACGGATCGTCCTCATCGGCAGCGGCGGCCTGGGTCGTGAGGTCAACTGGATCCTCCGGCTACTCGCCGTGCCGGGCGCCGAACTGCTGCTGTCGGCGGCCGCCGCGCCCTGGTTCGTCAATGCGGGCAACGCGGTCCGCCGGTTCCTGGGCGACAAGGGCATCCGCGCCGAGGCGATGGCCGAAGCGTGGGCCGCGTACGAATCGCTCGGCCGGCCCGGTCACCGCCGGGCCTTCTTCAAGACCCTCCGGTCTGTCGTCGATAACCGGGGGCAGGCCGTGTCGGCCACGAACCGGCTCCACCTCGCGGGGCGCCTGCCGTTCCAGCTGATCTGGGGCGACCGGGACCCCATCATCCCGGTCTCGCACGGCCACGCCACCCACGAGGCGATCCCAGGCAGCCGACTTGCGATCGTGGAGGGCAGCGGTCACTACCCGCACGTCGAGGACCCGGCCGCGGTCGAGCGCATCATCGTCGAGTTCATGACCGGGACCGAGCCCGGGCACATCGACCACTCGACGCCCGGCGCGGATATGGCCACGGACCCCAGGGCCGCGGACTGACCGGACGGCGGAGAGGCCGGACGCGGCCCGGCCCCGCCTGACCGGCCCCGGCCCCGCCGACGGCCCCCGGACATGACGCGGCCCCGGCTCCCTCGCGGGGGCCGGGGCCGGGAATCTGATCGGGCCGATCAGACCGTCACGAGTTCACTACTCACGCATCGGCGCCGGGCGCGGGCTCGGCCTCATCGGGATCGATGATCTCGTCCTCGACATCGGCGTCGTCACCGTCGGTCTCGTCCGGGACCTCGGCCTCGATGCCCTGCAGGATGTCGATCGCGCCCTGGAAGTCACCGGAGAACGCGGCGTCCACGGCGGCCTGGGCGTTGGCGGCACAGTCCTCGCCGCTCAGGCCGGGCACCACACCCTCGGCCGAGCCGAGGAAGTCGTAGGCGTCGATGGTGCCGCAGAGCTGCTCGGCGATGGCGGAGACCTCGGCGGGGGTGTCGACGTCGTCGCCCGCGCCGAGGCCGGGGACGGCGCTCTGGGCCGAGGCGAGCCCGGGACCGGCGAAGGACAGGGCGGCGGCGGAACCGATGACAGCGATGGTCTTCTTCATATGCGTCACACCTTCCTATCGGGAATCCGGGGCATCTCCCCGGCGATATGTGGCACACCGTAACGACCGAAGTGGAGCCTTGCTGTGATGGTGCTCACGCATACGGGTGATCCGGCCGGGCGTGCAGGGCCGCTGTGCAGGGGAAACGCGGACTGTACGAATTCTTCTTCATGTGTCCACCCGGATCCCCGATCGTTTGCCGGACCGTGCGACTTCGGGGAGTCTTAGCGCATGAGTGGAACCGCCGAGATCTATGACGCCGTCCTCGACCCGGGCAAGCTGGACGTGCTGCGCGCGTGGGTCCGTCGCCAGGACTGGTTCGACGGTGATCCCGAGAGCCTCGAGCAGGTGACGGCCTACCGGTTCGTCGACCCGGACGGCGAGGTGGGGATGGAGTCGTTCCTGCTCTCCGACGGCTCACGGACCTACCACGTCCCCGTGACCTATCGGGGTGCCGAGCTGCCCGACGCCGCCGACGCGCTCGTCGGGACCATGGAGCACTCGGTCCTCGGCCGGCGCTGGGTCTACGACGCCCCCGCCGACCCCGTCTACGTGACCGAGGTCTGCCGCGTGATCAGCCACCGCGACACCGCCGCCGACCACCTGCAGGTCGAGGAGGGCACGATCACGCCATCCCCGGTCAACATCCGCGGCGGCGGCGACGGGGTCGGACAGTCCCCCGAGGCGAGTCCGCGGGTCATCCGCGTCGTCGACGAGGAGAACGACGCCGAGGCCGACCGTCCGCTCATCGGCTCCCCGGGCACGCTCAGCGGGACGTGGGAGGACGGGGACGGCACGCACACCGCGGTCCTCGTCGTCGTCACCTAGGCCGGGTCCCCACCCACCCACCGCGACACCCACCCACCGCGACGCGAACGCCCGCCCCGACGGCTGCCGGGGCGGGCGTTGGTGTCGTAGCGGCGGCGGATGAGGCCGGCGCCGGGCCGGATCAGGCGCTCTTGATGGCCGAGATCTCCAGCTCGAGGGTGATCTTCTCCGAGACCAGCACGCCGCCGGTCTCGAGCGCGGCGTTCCAGGTCAGGCCGAAGTCGGTGCGGTTGAGGGTGGTGGTGCCCTCGAATCCCGCGCGCTGGTTGCCGAACGGGTCGGTGGCGGTGCCCTCGTACTCGAACGGGATGGTGACGGACTTGGTGGTGCCCTTGATGGTGAGGTCGCCGGTCACGTCCACGCCGCCCGAGCCGTTGGCCGCGATCTTCGTCGAGGTGAAGGTGATCTCGGGGTAGTTCTCCATGTCGAAGAAGTCGTTGGACTTCAGGTGCCCGTCGCGGTCGGCGTTGCGGGTGTCGATGGACGAGGCGTTGATGGTGACCTCGGCCTTCGCGCCGTCGATGCCCTCGGCCGGCACGGTGACGGTCCCCGTGAAGTCGTTGAACGCGCCGCGCACCTTGGTGATCATCGCGTGACGCGTGACGAAGCCGAGACGCGTGTGCGTGGGGTCGAGGGTCCAGGTGCCGGTCAGGTCGGTGAGGTTCGCGGTCATGGTGACTCCTTGGGTGATCGGTCCGGTCGATGCCGGACGCTTTCTTGTTGTTGTATCACCAACGATAGGGCGGCCCCTGTGACGTGTCAACTACCCAGCCGTGTGAGTCAGCCCACACTTAAGGTGGCCCGGTCAGCCCACCCGCCGCCGGAGGAAGTGCACCGCGTGCTCGACCGCGCCGAAGTGGCACGGCCGGCCGGCGAACAGGTCGAAGTGGTCGCCGGGGTAGTGGCGGACCTCGGCGCGCGCGGCGACCGCCGCCGTGGCCGCGGCGTGGGGCGGGGC